>NZ_JBGQQY010000038.1:0-20120 GCF_045528545.1 Ruoffia sp. FAM 26254 | reverse complement strand
CATACGGCAAATAAGTAATATCCGTCAACAGCACGGAACGCGGTCCGTAAGCTCTAAACTCACGTTTAACATAGTTGGGTTTGACATGTTCAGCCTGATACTCCGCAGATACTTGGCGTTGAAAACGAGGCTTACGAATCGGACACACTTAATTGAATTTCTTCATCAATCGACGAATTTTACTGCGGCACATCGGGGTGCGATTGTGAGCTAAATGCATCAATATTTGTCGCTGTCCTTTGGGCTTTTGACGGTAATTAAATGTCTCTAGGATTAAAGAAAAAGCCACTTGATCTTCACGTTCTCGCTTTTCAATATTCACCTGAGTAATCTTTTTCCATCGATAGTAGCCGCTTTTTGATACACCACAAAAACGACAGAGCGCTTCAATGGTCCACGTGTTAGTTGGGGATTCAAATGTCTCTTGAATCAGTCTAAAGTAGTGTCGTTTGGCTTCTCTTTCGGAAACATTCCCAAGTCGATGAGCCGCTTTTTTTTTAGAAATTTCACTTCAAACTTTAGTTTTTCAATTTCCTCATCCTTTTCAATCAATGATCGCGTGATACTGATTGGTTGGCCTGCCTGATTTAATTTGGGTTGGAAATCCTTCATGCTCCTTACAAAACTCCGTATCACATTACTTCCGAGGAGCGCTGGGTCAAGACCCAATGATAAAAATATATCCTTGGGTTTGTGGCCTTGTTGAGATAAACAATAAAACTCCTGTTTAAATGCATCACCATATTGAATTACATGCTCACTCACATTTTCTATATACGGTGATTGCTTCAATATTTCGACGACTTCTGGACTATATATTCCCATGATTACTCACCTTTCTTTTTGGTTCACTAAAAATTTCAACGTATGACGGATTGTCTACAAATATTTAGTCTTTATACCTTTGAGTCTACGATTATTATGACAGAAATAAACTTAGTTCACGAATGAAATGAGTGTGGCTCAGATTGTCCACGTTCATAGGACCAGTATAATTATTGCGGTTCGTCCTGAGTTGTGTGAACTCAAGCCAAATGGAGATGCGGTTTGTCCTGAGTTGTGTGAACTCAAGCCAAATGGAGATGCGGTTTGTCCTGAGTTGTGTGAACTCAAGCCAAATGGACTTGCGGTTTGTCCTGAGTTGGTCTAACTCAAGCCAAATGGACTTGCGGTTTGTCTTTAGTTGTGTGAACTCAAGCCAAATGGAGATGCGGTTTGTCCTGAGTTGGTCGAACTCAAGCCAAATGGACTTGCGGTTTGTCTTTAGTTGTGTGAACTCAAGCCAAATGGGTGTGTGGTTTGTCCTGAGTTGTGTGAACTCAAGTCAAATGGATGTGCGGTTTGTCCTGAGTTGGTCGAACTCAAGCCAAATGGATGTGCGGTTTGTCCTGAGTTGTGTGAACTCAAGCCAAATGAACTAGCCATTTGGCACAAGTCACCACCCAAACCCTCTACAAACAAAAAAGCATCCGGAATCTAACTTTCCGGATGCTTTTTTTTATGCCTTAAGCTGCTTTGACAACTGATTTAATAACTGGGTAGCCCATGTCTTCAATGGCTTTTTCAATATCTGAGATTTGTAGTGCTTGGTCATCGAATTTCACTTTAACTTTACTTGAATTGAATAGGACTTTCAGACTATCTTCGTCAACACCGTTAAGTGCTTTAACAGCTGCTTCAATTTTTTGTAGACATGATGGACATGAAAGAGTTTCTAGAGTAATAATTCCTTGTGACATAATACATTCTCCTTTTTCTTTTTTATTCTATATATAGTTTAAGCTATTTTGAATGAGGTGTCATTGACGGCGGTCAAGTTTTAACTTAAATAAAGTGAATCGGCTTCTTTTAACATGGTGTAAACTGCAGCATAGGTTTCGCAAACATCATCAGGAATTGTGTAGTTATCAGAAATTTCTCTAAGGGTTGTGAATTCTGTATTTAGATCCGGTTGTTCCTCTTCAGCGGCTTGAGTTTTGTCTTGAATACGGACATAGATATCGCGAACATCAAAGGCTTCAGGGTGATTCTTTCCATGTGCACGTGTGATGGCTGTAGTGTATAAGTCTAATTTCTCTGCGTTTGTGTTGATATAATCATTAAATTTTGTCATTTTTTATCCTCTTTCTTTTTCTCATTTTGCTGTTTGAGTAGCATTTTGTTTTGATTCCATTTTATTTGATGAATCTTAAAGACGGTATCTTAATAAGCGCATTCCATTGAAAATAACAACTAAAATACTTGCTTCATGGACTAACATTCCAATCGACATATTCATCCAGTTACTAAAGAATAGACTCGCAACTAAGATGGCAACAACACCAATTGCAATGATAATATTTTGTGTCATATTTCGAGCAGTAGCGCGTGTTAAACCTAAAGCGTGTGGCAGGCGGCTGAAGTCTGAGTTCATTAGAACAACATCTGAAGTTTCGATCGCCACGTCGGTTCCGCTACCCATTGCAATTCCAATATCTGCTAAGGCAAGTGACGGGCTATCGTTTACACCATCTCCGACGAAAGCGACGATTTGACCTTGTTCTTGTAATTTCTTGATATGAGCTGATTTATCTTCAGGTAACATATGACCGTGCGCTTGAGTTAAACCAAGTTGTTTTGCCACTAAATCAACAGTACCTTGGTTGTCACCCGATAGCATGACTAAGTTTTTCACGCCGAAGTCTTTGAGTTTTTGTAGATCTTGTTTTACGCCTGGACGGATTTGGTCACGGATTCCCATGACGTATTTCACAACACCATCAACAGCTGTAATAACTATTGAGTTCCCATTTCTTACAAGACGCTCAATATCCGCTTGCATCTTGCCAGTTAAAGAAATTTGTTCTTTCTCCATTAATGCAGGGTTTCCGACAGCGACACGTTTTTGGTTAATGTGAGCGACAATCCCGCCACCTTTAACAACATCAGTCTGGTCAACAGGTAAGAATGATACTGAGCCAATATCATTTAAAATGGCTTTAGCTAACGGGTGATCTGATTCATTTTCCACACTTGCTAAGTAACGTAGAGTTAAATCGTCGTCATCCCCGTAACTCAATCGTTCAGCGACTTCAGGATTTCCTACTGTGAGTGTTCCAGTTTTGTCAAAAACAATAGTATCAACGCGGCTGAAGTCGTGAATGACTTCGCTCCCTTTTAATAAGATACCGTTATGCGCACCGTTCCCAATTCCAGCAACATTTGACACGGGTACTCCAATGACTAAGGCACCTGGACAACCAAGAACTAGAATTGTGATGGCTAACTCAATATTTCGTGTGAAAATCCAAACGATAGCTGCCAGGAGTAATACAATCGGTGTGTAGTATTTTGAGAAGCGGTCGATAAAGCGTTCAGCTTCTGACTTAGAGTCTTGTGCTTCTTCAACCATTTCAATAATTTTACCGAAAGTTGTATCTTCTCCAACTTTATCTGCACGGATTTGGAGTGTCCCATTTTCTAACATCGTTCCGGCAAAGACTTTCGAATTGAGTTGCTTTGTCACGGGAACAGCTTCACCAGTAATACTTGCTTCATTAATGTGGCCTTCACCACTGAGAACTGTTCCATCAACAGGCACTTTGGCTCCAGTCTTTACGAGCAAAGTGTCGCCTTCATCAACTTCATCCACATCAACCATTTCAAACTCGCCGCTGTCTGTTAAAAGTAAGGCGCTCTCTGGTGCCATATTGGTTAACTCTTTAATTGCTGAACGCGTTTGATTTAAAGTTCTTTGTTCTAAATACGATCCGAATAGGAATAGGAAAGTAACAATGGCTGATTCTTCATAGTTTTGAATTAAGAAGGCGCCAATAACCGCAATCGTAACAAGCACATCAATACTGACGACTTTTACCTTCAGGGCTTGATAGGCCTGAATAGCAATCGGTAGAACACCGAGAATTGAAGCAATAATGAAAGTAACATTGAATAATATGGCATTATTCAAGACAAAGTGACTAAAGAAACCAATTGCAATTAAAATTCCACTGAGTAAAGTAATGAGCTTTTTTTGACTCAAAATATATCTTTGCATATTTTTTTACCTCCAAGTAATATTTGTTTGCCTTACAAATACTAGTATAGAGTGGCTTGCAAAATAAAGAATTGACCGACATCAAGATTTCAAAAAGAATTAGGTGGTATACTATCTATAAAGAAAAGAGTATATATAGGAGGAAGCAAATTATGAGTCAACACCACCATCACCACCATGAACCCGGAAACCATGCAGCTTGCATTCGCCTCGTGCCGATTTTTAATCATTTAGAAGACGATGCGATGGATAAGATAGCAGAGCGAGCGACGACAAAAGTGTTTAAACGAAGTGATTATTTATTCCGAGCGCAAGAAAAAGACGATACCTTATATATAGTGAATCGAGGGAAAGTCCGAATCTTTCTATTATCTGAATCAGGAAAAGAACAACTAATTCGCATTCTACACCCCGGAGATTTCATGGGAGAGTGGACGATTTTCAACCCTGGCGGCGTCCACGAAGCCTATGCGCAAGCAACTCAAGACACTGTAGTCTGTACGATTGGTCAAGCAGATATCCAAGCGTTCTTAACGGATTACCCAACCATAACAATGAAACTACTCGCAGAAATGTCGCAACGGCTTGAAAGTTCAGAAAGACAAACGGTTAAAGTGGCCGAAGACCAGGTCGGAAACCGATTGATAATGTTTCTAGCTGAAAATGTAGTAGGCCCAGCTTCAGAACAAATCATTGAGTTAGAAATGACGCGAAAAGATATCGCTTCATACTTAGGAACAACACCAGAAACAATCAGTCGAAAATTCAAGGAACTTGAACAAGCAGGGTTAATCGAACAATTAACGCCCAAGAAAATTAAAATAGTCGATGTAGATGAATTATTACTATATAGCGAACAATAAATTAATGGTCCAAACACCCTAAAAGACGACATTCTTAGGGTGTTTTAGTGTATAATAGATATAAGGTATAAAATTTTGTTATAAGAAATGGATGTGTTAAAAATGATGTCTTACATTTTAAAACAACGTGAAGGTCAATTTCTGTTAATTGGTACTATTTTACTAGTGTTAGGTTTTATTTCATTTACGAATCCAGTTTTAAGTCGCCTGTTCTTTTATGCAGCAATCTTTTTCTTAGGTTTCTTTGCGACCAAGGATGCGGTCATTGAAACTTTAAAAGATAAATCACCGAATGTCGATTTATTAATGGTACTCGCTGCTATTGGTGCTTTGTTGATTGGTTATGAATCTGAAGGAGCGATGCTCCTATTCATCTTCGCGGGTGCAGAATTCTTAGAAGATTTCGCAATGAATAAATCGACTAGAGCGATTGAGGAACTCATGGGGCAGGTGCCTGATACAGCCCAATTATTAAAGGAAAACGGCGATGTCGTTGAGGTGCCAACGTCTCAGTTAAGCGTTGGAGAAGTTGTTGTGGTAGCGAAAGGGGCTCAACTACCCATCGATGGCTACCTTGACCGAACAACAACTGTCAATGAAGCGGCTTTAACAGGGGAATCCTTACCAGTCGAGAAAGACAAAGGTGAAGAAGTCTTTGCGGGGACAATTAATGAAGGGAATTCTATCTACCTCACAGTCAGTAAAACAAGCAAAGAAACCGTCTTTTCAAATATTGTACGAATGGTTGAAGAAGCTCAAAGTCGTCCGTCGCAAATATCGCGGATTATTGACCGACTCGAATCAAAATATGTCATTGGTGTCTTGCTTGCAGTACCGGTATTTATCATATTATTAATGCTGATTGGATCAATGTCATTTCAGGATGCCTTTTATCGCGGGATGGTGCTACTCACAGTTGCCAGTCCGTGTGCATTAGTAGCCTCAGCCACACCAGCAACTTTATCGGCGATTAGTAATGGGGCTAAGAATAGGATTCTATTCAAAGGTGGGGCAGCGATGGAAGCCTTGAACACCATGGATATTTTACTTTCTGATAAAACGGGGACGTTAACGTTTGGAGAATTCAAAGTGGTGGACTATCAAGTGCCCGAACGGATTCTGAAAGAAGTCGTCTTTATGGAACAGACGTCTAGCCATCCGATAGCGGAAGCCATTAGTACATCATACAGCGATTTATCCCTCGATAGCGTGGACCAAAATGAAATGGTTGAAGAGATTGTTGCCGTCGGTATGCAAAAAGGCGATATTGTCGTAGGGAAACCGTCTTACTTTGACACATTTAATGATCCCAATGGTTACCGTAAGCAAATTGAACAAGGCTATACAACGATCTTCGTTGGTCAAGGGCAAGAGATTGTCGGCTACTTAGTACTAGCAGACCAAGTGCGCAGTGAAGCAAAATACGCTGTTAGACAATTTCAAAAAGAAGGAGTCGACGTACAACTTATTACCGGTGATAATCCCAAAGTGGCGAAACTGGTTTCAGACGAAGTCGGCATTAAATCATTCCAAGCATCCTGCTTACCCGAAGATAAGATCAAACGCGTGCAGATGGAACATCAAGCGGGCCACGTCGTTGGGGTGATTGGCGATGGTATTAATGATGCGCCAGCGCTTGCCGGAGCGGATATTGGTATTGCGATGGGTTCTGGTTCTTCTGTTGCTATGGAATCGGCTGACGTTGTCATTGTTAAGAATAACTTAGCCAAACTTTTCTATAGTTATGAACTTAGCGGGAAATTGAATCGCATCATTAAACAAAACATCCTCTTCTCAATTTCAGTGATTGTGATACTCGTCATATTAAATATTATTGGAATTCTTGACTTGCCGATGGGAGTCGTCTTTCACGAAGGCTCAACAATATTAGTCATTCTTAATGGTTTGCGACTATTGGTGGAAAAAGATACCCAAGAGAATACGCATCAGGAATCAGTGGAAGTGACATCTCTTAAGAATTAAAGCGAGTTCTAATGCAGGTATTGGATTTTATGTTATCCTTTATACTAAGAGGTGATCTTGATGGATAATAAAAATTTACTGCTAAAAACAACCTTACTTGCAGGACGAATTATGATGGAATCGGGTTCAGAAGCTTATCGTGTAGAAGATACGATGCAAAGAATTGCAAAAAATAGTAAGAAATTCGACACGGAAAGCTATGTGACTGCGACCGGAATTTTTATGAGTATTAATGATGAGTCGACGTCTCAAATGACTCAAGCTCGCAATCGTTCAATAAATTTAGAGAAAATTGATGCAACAAACCGTTACTCACGTATGTATGCTGAAGGTGAAATTTCTTTAATTTATTTGTATAAAGTACTGCAATCAGTGGATTTACAAACACCCGAATTTAACAAATATTACCGAATGCTTGCAGCAGGTTTAGCGAGTTTATCATTAATGCTTTTATTAGGCGGTGCATACAGTGATGTTTTAACGGCTTTTATTATCGGGTCACTGGGTTACTTCACATCTAACCGTATTTATGTTCGAACAGAGATGAAATTCATCAATGATTTAATAGCATCTTTCTTAATTTCGATTACCTCAGTGCTATGTTACCGAATGGGGTTTGTCGCTAATTTGGACAGTTTAATTATCGGTTGTATTATGCCACTCGTTCCCGGTCTAGCTATCACTTCCGGAATGAGAGACTTATTCGAAGGGCATTTACTGACCGGTATGGTTCGTGTAGTGGAAGCAATTTTGATCTCTACGGTCATCGGTATTGGTATTGCGATGACTTTACAATGGTTTTCTTAAGGAGTTAGCGAATGACTGAATTTATTGAACAAATTATCTTTAGTTTTATAGCCAGTGTATCTTTTGGAATTATATTAAATGGTCCTCGAAGAGGGGTTTTCTTTGGGGGGATTGCTGGAACCTTAGGCTGGGTGAGCTTCTGGGCGATTAACCGTGCTATTGACGATTTAGCGATTTCGAATTTTGTTGGATCCGTTGTGATTGGTTTGATCTGTATCGTCTTGTCTAGAAAATTACGACTACCAGTCATCACTTTAAACACACCAGCTATTGTGCCACTTGTCCCCGGAGGAGCTGCTTATATGGCCGTTCGCTCGGTCGTGGAAGAGAATTACATGGCCGGTGTAAACTATGTGATGGACGTGTTATGGACTGCAGGTGCTATTGTACTTGGATTCATGGTCGTTAAATTAATTGAAAATGAAATCACAGCCAGACGCCTTAAAAAACAAGAAAAATTGAAGAGTATATAATCAGAAACCTCACTAGAGTGAAATACTTTAGTGAGGTTTTTATTTTGACTTGGGCTTATCTTAGGATTATTTTATTATGCAATTAAATCCGGTTGAAAGAGGTAATGACAAGACTTCGAAATAAGTTCCCCTTCTTAGTAGAAAATGATAGTTTAAGAAAATCCTTACAGAACCCTTTGTAAGGCATACACTTTACTTAGAGCAAAAAAAATAAAATCTTAATAATACTTTTATAAAGATTGTTAGAATGGTAGGTGAAGAATTTTTAAAAAACTAAATAAAGAAATTAGAGAGAGTCGAATATATATGAATCATATACAACTAAATAATTTAGAGTTACAAATTGTGCAATTTTTATTTGAACATGAGAAACAGTTTGTCCCAAGTAAAGAAATTACTCAAAAAGCTGACGTATCTGACAAGACAATTAGAAAATACATTAAGTCTTTGAATAATTTGTTAAAAGACTTTGGAGCAAGTATAGAAATGAAACTCAGAAAATGACCTTTGAAGAATCAGTTTTTCTCAGTGTTACTACCGACCGTGAACGCTTTGTGTTGAATGCTTTCTTTCAGAAAATCAATGAGTTAAACAAGGAAAAGAAATTAATGTTTTCGACATCAATCCTAATATGTCTGAGATATATTTGGATGACAAACTGACTTATATCGCTTGTATTCAGGAACTTTTAGTAGTAAAAAAGTAGAATATTGTCTTTCTACTATTACCAGCTAGAGAGCCTACTAATGCCACAATGAATGATTTAAAAGGAATCTTAAAAGAAGCCGACATCGAGATTGATTTTTACCCAGAACTTGGAAGTGGATATTATTAAAATAGTCCATAAGGGGATTGAATATGGTATGATGCTAGTAATCGCAGAAGGTTAAGAGCTTTATTGGAGCTAGGGTTCGGTGATCGAATCTGCATTAATGGATAATATTCATGAAGAGTTAGCGAAAGATACGCAACTCACACAATTTAATCAGAAAGTGCATGCCTCAGGCGAAGCGAAATGGATGGTTGGCGAAGCATTACAAGAAGAAGTCCCAACACCGGTTATTTCTTTATCACTAATGAAACGAAATACGTCATAAACGGAGCTACCATTCTCAAACCAAGTCCTATCAGCCATGCGCTATAACTTTGGGGGGCATAAGGAATATTGAGCGAATATATAGCAAGTGTCGACATCGGTACAACGAATATCAAAATTAATTTATTTAATTCTGACTACCAAGTTGTCGATATGGTGAAATACCCACATTTAAATATTAATCAAGACGACACGGTTTTTGAAATGGATTTTGAAGAAATCTGGGACAATGTGTTGGATGGCATCAAACATTTAATTATCGTAAATGAAGTAGAGCAATTAGAAATCATCCTCACAACAGCCATGCATAGTGTTCAGTTAATCAATGAGGACGGTACGTTATCAGGAGGCGTCTTGACTTGGGCAGATACTCGCGGGGCTGAAATTATCGAGCAACAAAGTGAGGAAGCATTAACGATTCAGTACAACCGAACTGGAACTCCTATCCACAGTATGAATCCTTATTTTAAATTAATGAGTGTATATGAAAAAGGTAAGCGCATTGGATCTCTAAAAGATTTACTATTCTACCGATTAACAGGTGAATGGGTGATTGATATTAGTAATGCTTCAAGTAGTGGTTTATTGAACTTAGAATCGCTAACTTGGGATGCGATATCCTTAGCCGACATTGGTTTAGAAACAAGTGAGCTACCGCGAATTGAAGCGGTGGATTACAATGCAAAAGCGATGGATACGCTGTTTAAAGCAGAGGTTTCGGTGACGATTGGGACATCGGACGGAATTTCTTCAAACTATGTCTTCAGTGACCTCGATGATGTTGCTGTCCTTTCGATTGGAACGAGTCATGCTGTTCGTGTCATTAATAAGCAACCGCAATTAAATAATTTGTACCAAAACTTTGCCTATCATATTAAAAAGGACCAATACTTAATTGGTCTACCAAGTAATAATGGGGCAGATGTCTTGTCTTGGACAAACAAAATATTCAATAGTAGCTTTGATGAATTAAATCGCATCGCAGCTCAGCGTCCTCAGACAGAGAGTGTCTTTGTACCGTATCTTAATGGCGAGCGCGCACCTATTTGGGATGAAGGAGCGACAGGAAATTTATTTGCCTTAACTCGTGTGAGTTCAAGGGAATCAGTGTTGTTCTCGATTATCCTAGGAATGATCTTCAATATTAAGCACAATGTGAGTGCCTTAGAAGAAATCGCTGATTTTAGCGAGATTGGTTTAGTCGGCGGTGTAACAGAGCTAGATGCCTTTCCACAATTAATTGCAGATATTCTAGGTTACAAATTATATATTCCAACGATGAAAAATGCAGAAACATTAGGGAGTATCGCCGTTGTTAAAGATGTTGACCTACCAACTGAATACCGTGTGATTGAACCGATAAGTCAGCAGAATTTTGATGAAGTATATAAGAAGTATTTGGATAGAATCTAAGCAGGTCTAACTTGTAAATCAACTCACGCCTATCAATGGCGTGGGAGGGCTTAAGTTACTTAACTATTCAAACCCTCACCTAAACTACAATGATGAGTTTAGGTGAGTTTTTTTATGCAACATTTAACTTTATTGAGGAAACTTGTCTTCGGCCACACCTCACAATGCAATGAATTAAAATATGTTCGTAGTGAATTCAAGAAGAATGTTTAATCAAATGGGAAAATATAAGACCTTAACATAGTGAAAGTTGAATGTTATGCATTACTAAAAAGTTTATGCTATCCTAAACTTATCAAAGGAAAGGGAGCTAAAAAGATGGAACATTATGACACGAAAGAATATCTTGCAAAAGTTGATGCATGGTGGCGAGCAGCAGATTATTTATCAGTCGGGCAAATGTATTTAAAAGCTAATCCCCTTTTAAGAGAAAAGTTAAAACCAGAACATTTGAAAGTGAATCCGATTGGTCATTGGGGAACAATATCTGGGCAAAATTTTATTTATGCTCATTTAAATCGCGTGATCAATAAGTATGATTTAAATATGTTTTATATTGAAGGCCCAGGACACGGTGGGCAAGTGATGGTTTCCAATTCGTATTTAGATGGAAGTTATTCTGAAATTTATCCAGAAATTACTCAAGATGAGTCGGGAATGCAGAAATTATTCAAACAATTTTCATTTCCAGGAGGTATCGGATCGCATGCGGCACCGGAGACCCCAGGATCAATTCATGAAGGCGGAGAGTTAGGATACTCACTATCACATGGCACTGGCGCGATATTAGATAATCCAGAAGTTATCGCAGCAACGGTGATTGGTGATGGGGAAGCAGAGACAGGGCCACTAGCAGCAAGCTGGTTTGCTAATGCCTTTATTAATCCAGTTAATGATGGAGCTGTGTTACCCATTCTCCATTTAAATGGCGCAAAAATTGCGAATCCGACCTTATTAGCGCGTAAATCTGATGATGATCTTGAAAAGTATTTTCAAGGAATGGGTTGGGATCCTGTCTTTATTGAGGGAGATGACCCTAAAACATTGCATCCCATTATGGCTGAAAAATTAGATGGAATTATTGAAAAAATTAAACTCATTCAGAATAATGCGAGAAAGCAACCTGCGGAAAAAGCACATATGCCAAATTGGCCGTTACTAGTTGTCCGGACTCCAAAAGGCTGGGGCGGACCAGAAGTGTGGGAAGGTAAGCAAATTGAAGGGAGTTATCGTTCCCATCAAGTTCCGATTCCTGTAAATCAAAAAGAGTTTGAACATGCTGATGCATTAGTGGAGTGGCTTGAGTCTTATAAACCAGATGAATTGTTTGATGAGTCTGGTAAATTAAAGGATGAGATTGCTGAAATCAGACCAACTGGAGATGCCCGAATGGCGAAAAATCCAATTACTAATGGGGGTATCAATGTTCAAGCATTAAACTTACCAGACTGGAAAGATTATACTTTATCCAATAAACACCCCGGTTCAAAGCAAGCTCAAGATATGTCAGAGTTTGGGAAGTTTGCGCGTGATATTGTGCAAGCGAATCCGAATAATTTCCGTATATTTGGGCCTGATGAAACAAATTCAAATCGATTGAATAGCGTCTTTGAAGTGACGCAACGGCAATGGCTTGAAGGTGTGGATGATGTGACAGATGAAGATATCGGTGCAGTCGGGCGAGTAATCGACAGCCAACTTTCCGAGCATCAAATGCAAGGAATGTTTGAGGGATACACATTAACTGGCCGTTACGGATTCTTTGCCAGTTATGAAGCTTTCTTGCGGGTGGCTGATTCGATGATTACACAACACTTTAAATGGATTCGTAAAGCGAGTCTCTATGATTGGCGACGACCGTATCAGTCGCTCAACTTAATATCATCGTCAACAGTTTTCCAACAAGATCATAATGGATATACACACCAGGATCCTGGGATTATTACACTAGTGGCAGAGAAAAAACCAGAATTTACGCGAGTATATTTACCAGCAGATACTAACGTATTACTCGCAACAATGGATAAAGCGTTTCGTTCGCAACACTTAATTAATTTAGTAGTGAGTTCAAAACATCCACGGCCTCAGTTTTATTCAACTGATGAAGCTGAAGAAATAGTTAATAAAGGGTTGAAAGTGATTGATTGGGCTTCGACAGTGAAACCAAACGAAGAACCCGATGTAGTCATTGTAGCTGCCGGAAGTGAACCGAATTTAGAAGCATTAGCATCAGTACAACTATTGATGGAGCAATTTAAAGATTTGAAGATTCGCTTTGTTAATGTTGTTGATTTACTTAAATTACGTTCGCCTAATATTGATCCGCGCGGGTATAGTGATGAAGAATTTGATGGAATTTTTACTAAAGATAAACCAATATTCTTTGCTTATCATGGTTTTGAAGGTTTAATCCGAGACATTTTCTTTTCGCGTTCGAATCACCAAGTATATATTCATGGATACCGTGAAGAAGGTGACATTACGACACCATTCGACATGCGTGTCTTGAATGAATTAGATCGTTATCATTTAGCTAAACATATCGCAACGGTTGTAGTAGGGGAAGATGCGACTGAGTTTTCACAAAAGATGACTGAGAAAATCAACTATCACCATGACTATATACGTGAGCATGGTACTGATATGCCAGAGGTTCTTGAATGGAAATGGACCGGGCTAGAGTAATAAATAATAAATTACCGCTTCAGATTGCATTAGTGCAATTCGAAGCGGTATTTTTTTTGTGATTCAGCAAGTTTTTGAAAGGTGCCATTTTAGGCAACGGCTACTTATTTTCATTCTATCGATTAGATAAGTCCAGCAGATAAGATAAAGATAGCCAACCCATGTGAAATAGTTGCGGGCGCTAAGCCGTATCTTTCTGAAATATAAGCACAAACTAAACCTTCATACAAAGTGAAAATAATAACCCAGAATCCTAGATTAGTGACTGTGATTGCTAGAAAAGTATGACCCAACGCAAAAATTAAGCCTGATAAAGCAATGGATTTATTTATACCAACTTCTTGTTTAAGATAGTTTTGTAAAAATCCACGAAATAATACTTCTTCAAGTAAGTTGCCAAAAAGCGCTAGGATTAATAAAGGAAGCAGTAAATGAAGGGCAACCTCACCTCCACGATCTGTAATAGGGATTGACAGATAAGGCAACATGAATGGGATAGCGATAAGTAAAGCTGCTAAAGCACCAATAAATAGAGATCGGGACTTAGAGTTTGTTTTAAACCAAATGAAATTGGAAGTTAAGTGTCGATTTGAAAAATAAATTAGAAGAGTCACTAATAGAGAAAGCAACCCTATCGTAATCAGAATAAAAGCATCATCAATAAACCTCAGCCACAAGACATTACCATTCACTCCAAATACCCATACGTTAAGGGGAGTCATCGCATCCCGCATTAATATAAAACCAAAGATCAAGTTGAATATTTTTAAGACAGTCATATCTTTAGGGATTATGAGATAAATCGCAACAACCACAATTAAACCAGGGAATAGTCTAAGAAAATAATCCAGAAGTAGCAGCATGTTAGACCTCCTATGACATTATTATATTCAGTATATAGTATCGCGGGGGTGAATGCACTTGGGAAGGAGTGGGGATGTGTATGAAATGATTGAGAAATAAAATTAATATCATGTTCGTTAGTTTCAATAATTATAATTTTTCTGAAATTACTTTCTGATACAGAAGAAAATTAGAGAATTTGATTTAAATATACTGAAAATAGTTTCTGTTTTTATTAATTTGTTGAAATTAGTTTCTTCACTAAGTATACTTACTTTGTAAGCGATACCGATAGAAAAAAAGAGGTGAAAAATTGAGTGAAATATTTAAAAGTTCAGTTCCCATTATTGAATCAGTTTACGATTCTTTAACGCCATCAGAAAAAGACATTGCAGATTTCTTTATTAAAAATACAGATGAGACATTAGATTTTTCATCAAAAAATATTGCTAGTTTAATCCATGTTTCAGAAGCATCTTTAACTCGTTTTTCAAAAAAGTGTGGGTTTTCAGGTTATCGTGAATTTATTTACGATTATCAATCAAAGAAGATTCCAGAGAATATCCAATATCAAAGTAAACAAATGAAAAGAGTATTACACGATTATAATAAAATACTTAATAAGACTTATAGTTTAATCGAAGTGGAGCAAATAGAACGCTTTGCTACACGATTAGCCCATGCTAAACGTGTTTATATTTATGGTAAAGGGAGTTCAGGTCTAGCAGCTACAGAAATGAAAAATCGGTTTATGCGGTTGGGATTACCGATTGAAGCTATCTCAGATGATGATGTCATGTTAGTAAATCATGTGTTAGTTGATAAAGATACCGTTGTAATCGGATTCTCTATCTCAGGGGATAAGCAAGTAGTACTAAAAGCAATGACGCAAGCGACAGCTAATAAAGCTTATACAGTTATGTTTACAACACAACAAAATAATGTGAATGAAAAAATAGTGAATGAAGTGATACCAGTAGCAAGTGTGAAAAATTTGAGCTTTGGTAACCGAATATCCCCACAATTACCATTCTTAATTATAACTGATATTATTTACGATTATTTTATGGAAGTGGATAATCCGAAGAAAGATACTTTTTTTAAGCAGTCATTAGAATCGCTAAACATAAATAAGGAAGAAGAGGGATCATAGTATGAATAAAGCAGAATTTATTAAGCAAGTAAATAACGGAATTATTGTATCATGTCAAGCATTGCCAGGTGAACCATTGTATACCGAAGAAGGAGGAGTAATGCCATTACTTGCGAAAGCTGCAGAAGAAGCAGGAGCTGTTGGTATTCGTGCAAATTCTGTTAGGGATATCAAGGAAATCCAAGCTGCAGTGGATTTACCAATTATTGGACTCATTAAACGTGATTATCCACCGCAAGAACCGTTTATTACTGCAACAATGAAAGAAGTAGACGAGTTAGCAGAAACAGGTGTCGACGTAATTGCTTTAGATTTAACACAGCGTGAAAGATTTGATGGTTTGGAAGTGAATGAGTTTATTAAACAAATTAAAGAGAAATATCCGAATCAATTGTTTATGGCAGATATTAGTACTTTTGAAGAAGGTGTTAATGCCTTTGAACAAGGAATTGACTTTGTAGGTACAACACTAGCAGGATATACAAGCTATAGTAAAAATATTGACGGTCCAAATATTGAATTAATTGATGCCTTAGTTAAAGCAGGCATTGATGTATTGGCAGAAGGAAAAATTCATACGCCTGAACAAGCCGAAGAAATTCAAAACTTAGGTGTTGCAGGAATCGTAGTCGGTGGCGCAATCACGCGTCCAAAAGAAATTGCAGCGCGCTTTATTAACGCGTTAAACTAAAAATAAAGGAGTGAGAATATGTTTAAGAAATTTTCGAAATTAGGTCAGGCATTTATGCTACCCATCGCAATATTACCAGTAGCAGGTTTATTATTAGGGTTAGGGAGTGCTTTATCAAATGATGCGGCGGTAGCACAATTTGCCTTTTTAGGATCTGATTGGTTACAAGCAATCTTTACGATTATGACTGCAGCAGGTAATGCTGTATTTGCTAACCTTTCACTAATATTTACAATCGGGATTGCTGTTGGTTTAACTAATGGAGATAAAGGTACCGCAGGTTTATCTGGGGGTGTAGCATATCTAGTATACACTGCTACGATTGCTGCCTTACTACAATTATTTTCTGCAGAAGGTGCAACTATTGACACAGGTGTGTTAGGTTCGATTGTTATCGGTTTAACAGTGACATTTTTACATAATCGTTACCGTAAGATTGAGTTGCCACAATTTTTAGGCTTCTTCGGAGGATCACGATTTATACCGATTGTTTCTTCTCTAGCCGCAATCATCTTAGGTTTAGTCTTTTACTTAATCTGGCCACCAATTCAGGGAGGTTTAGAATCATTAGGTGAAATGATTGCTAATATGGGAAGTATTGGATCATTTTTCTATGGATTTTTCTTACGATTAACTGGTGCCGTAGGACTGCACCATACTATCTACCCATTATTCTGGTATACATCGTTGGGTGGTGTTGAAACAGTTGCTGGGGAAACAATTTCTGGAGCACAAAATATTTATTTTGCTCAATTGGCAGATCCAAACTTTACAGGCATGTTTACATACGGAACACGTTTCTTTGCGGGTCGCTTTGCTACAATGATGTTTGGCTTACCAGCGGCAGCATTGGGAATGTATCATGCAATCCCTAAAGAAAATCGCGCAGAGAACAGTGGTTTCTATTTCAGTAGTGCTTTAACATCATTTTTAACTGGTATTACTGAACCAATCGAGTTTTCATTCTTATTTGCAGCACCTTGGTTATATGTTATCCATGCATTTTTAGATGGAGTTTCGTTCTTTGTTGCTGATATTCTACAAATTAGAATTGGTAATACTTTCTCGGGTGGTTTAATTGACTTCATGTTATTTGGTCCTTTCCAAGGGAATGAAAAAACTAACTGGCTTCTAGTAATTCCAGTTGGAATCGTATGGGCATTCGTTTACTACTTTGTATTTAAAACACTAGTTAGAAAATTTAAAGTAGCCGTGCCTGGTATGGAAGTAAATGTTGGTGAAATGCCGAAAGCTTCTGATAAAGGTGGTAAAAAATCAAGTTTAAATGAACAAGCTTTAACAATTATTGAAGCATTAGGAACAGAAGAAAATATTGAATACGTCACAGCTTGTGCTACTCGTTTACGTGTATCAGTTAAGGATAATCAGATCGTTGATAAAGATACACTCAAAAATCTTGGTGCGACCGCAGTGCTAGAAGTACAAAATGGTGTGCAAGCTATTTATGGCGGGAAATCGGATTTATATAGTCAAGAAATCAATCAAATATTAGGAAATGATGAATAATCCATTTCTGTGAGTGAGCTACTCATGTAAAGTTTTATTATCCCCCAAGACCACTAACTAACAATTAGTGGTCTATTTTTTTTACTCTCATCCCCCCCAAAAAACCTTCTCCATCTGTTATAATTAGCACATATCGAAATAAAGTTTAACTATTATTAGCGACAAGGAGAACTAAATATGAATATAACAGTAGTAGGCTTAGGTTACGTTGGGCTATCGAATGCGATTTTGTTAGCACAGAACAACAACGTCCGTGCCTTGGAGATTGTTCAAGAGAAAGTTGACTTAATTAACCAAGGTAAGTCACCCATCTCTGATGAAGAAATTCAAAAATACTTATCTAGTAAAGATTTAACGCTTGAAGCAACCTCAGATAAAGAATATGGCTATGGTCATGATCCTGAATTTGTCGTTGTCGCAGCACCGACAGATTATGATGATGTGAAGGATCATTTCAATACGGTTGCTTTAGAAAGTGTCATTAAAGACGCACTAGAGTATGCGCCAAATGCAACAATTATTATTAAATCAACCATCCCAGTAGGATATACACGTCGTATAAATAAACAATTCAAGACGGATAATATTATTTTCTCACCAGAATTTTTACGTGAAGGGAAAGCTCTTCTAGATAATTTATACCCATCAAGAATTATCGTTGGGGAAAAATCTGAACGTGGGCAAACTTTTGCGAATTTGATGTTAGAAGGTGCTATTGCTGACGATGTTAAAGTCTTATTGATGGACGCAACTGAAGCGGAAGCAGTGAAATTATTCTCGAATACTTATTTAGCGTTACGTGTGTCATATTTTAATGAGTTGGACACTTATGCGGAAACTAAAGGATTGAATACTAAAGCAATTATTGATGGGGTAAGTTTAGATCCTCGAATTGGTGATTACTACAACAATCCCTCTTTTGGTTACGGTGGTTATTGTTTACCAAAAGACACAAAGCAATTATTAGCAAACTACAAAGATGTACCAAATAATTTAATACGTGCAATCGTTGATTCGAATGCAACTCGTAAAGGCTTTGTAGCGAATCAAGTTCTAGCAAAAGAGCCTAAAGTTGTTGGGATTTATCGTTTAGCTATGAAGACAGATTCGGATAACTTCCGTCAGGCTGCGATTTTCGATATTATGAGAGAAATGCGTGCTGAAGGGGTTGAAGTGATTATTTACGAACCGAGCTTAAATGCTGTCTCTTTTGAAGGGTATCGAGTCCTTAGTGATATTAATGAATTTAATCTAACTTCTGATGTGATTTTAGCGAATCGCATTTCTGAAGAAATTGAAGAAGTACGTGAGAAAGTTTATACAAGAGATATTTATAACGAAAATTAATTTTGATTTAGCCATTCATTTCAATAAGAAGTGAATGGCTTTTATTTATGTAAAGCTCATACCATGAGTTTCACTTATTATATAGTAGTAAGCAGATGTTTAACGGACAAGAATTCATCATGTTATTATTAAATTATCTTAGCAAAGGGAGGACAATATAATGACACACAACAATGAAGATCCGAGAAAAAAATATTATACAGATGGTTTCTCAGAGAAAAATGAAGATGTCGCAAAGTCACCAGCGCTACAAAAGGATATGAAACCTGTTCCTGATTGTGGGGAAGAGTCATATAAAGGTAAAGGACGTTTAGAAGGACGTCATGCGTTAATTACTGGTGCAGACTCTGGAATAGGTCGGGCAGCGGCAATTGCTTTTGCGCGTGAAGGTGCGGATGTTGCGTTTCAGTATTTTCCAGGAGAAGAACCAGACGCAGAAGAGGTTCGCGAATTAATTGAAGCAGAAGGACGAAAAGCGCTATTAATTCCAGGCGATTTACGTGAAGAAGGCGTAGCAACAGAATTAATCAACAAAACTGTCGAAGAATTCGGTGAGATTGATATCTTAGTACTGAACTCTGGTCAACAAATCGCTCATGAAAAATTAAGTGACTTATCAATGAAACAAGTGAATGATACATTCAAAGTTAATATTATTAGTATGTTTGAAGCGGTTAAGGCTGCCGAGAACCACCTGAAAGCTGGAAGCTCAATTATAACAACAACTTCTGTTCAAGCATCAAACCCATCAGCATCTCTATTAGACTATGCCGCAACAAAAGGTTCTATTTCTAACTTTACAGTTGGAATGTCTAAGTATTTTGGAGAAAAAGGGGTGCGCGTGAATTCAGTGGCACCAGGACCAATTTGGACGCCGCTTCAGTTAGATAACGGAAAGCTTGAAGGAGACTTAGAAACATTTGGTCAAACTGAAACACTTGAACGTGCAGGACAGCCCGTTGAATTAGCGCCTGTTTACGTGTTTTTAGCTTCAGAAGAAGCAAGTTATGTTACAGGCCAAATTTATGGTGTGACAGGTGGACAAGATATTAGTTTATAAGATGTTTATATATAAATTAAACTTAATATAATACTCTGAATAAGGGGGAGCGTCAAGAAGTTTGTGTAAATAAAGAATTCCTTCTGTAAAAAAATCAGCTCTCTGCTAGTGTTCCAAACATTTCCCATAGCTCTGCTTCAGCT
>NZ_JBGQQY010000037.1:0-20799 GCF_045528545.1 Ruoffia sp. FAM 26254 | reverse complement strand
GGTGAATTAACCATATCAGAAAGGGGGTCTTTTTTCATCACCTAATGGGTGATGAAGCAGATTACTTTAAAGACTATTAAATCAATGTTAGGAAAGACTATTAGTAAAACTATGAATTATTCAGGATAAAGGTACATAATTAAGTTTGGAAATACAACCGATTACAAAGTCAGTGAAATAGTTTTTTCAACGAGTGTGTATATTAGAACTTAATGTGGAATAATGCTAAAATGTACGAAATAAGAAAGGATGATTGCCATGTTAGTGTCAACAACTGGAAAAGTAAAAAGAGACTTTAAACAAAATATTTTGACAGATAATAAAGATAAAGTCATCACTGTTTGGAATGTAAGTTATGAGATTAGAAGCAAGGAAATTACGGGAACGATTGAAGCTAATTACCTAACACATCAATCAGAAGCCGACGTTACTCCAGAATTAATTCGTGGTTTTGCTGAATTTCAAGGCACCATCGATGGTAAGCAGGGAAGCTTCACAGCTCAGGAAGATGGTCGGGTACAAAATAATATATTGAAAATCAACGGTAGAATTATTGATGCGAGTGAAGAACTAAGTATGTTAGTCGGTCGTTACGACTATGATGGTATTCTTTCGGAAAGTGTTTATGAAATTAATTTTGATATTGAGTTTTAAGTAGGAAAGTTGGCACTTTTGTAACAATCAACTTAATTTTTTGGACTAAGTATCATGAAAGGAAGAGGAAAGTGTATGTTAAAAAAATATGATTTCGATGATATTGATGATCGCTATGACAATTTTAAACGGTCGAATCTAGGGGAAGAAATTGATAAGTTACAAAGAATCGTCCAAAGATTAAAGATACCTGTGCTCATCCTAGTGGATGGTTGGGAGAGCTCAGGGAAGGGCGACATTATTAATGATTTAACAAGAGAATTAGACCCGCGTTATGTCAAAGTTGAACTATTTGACAGTCGGTCTGATGTTGATTATCTACATCCAAGCGTGTGGCGTTTTTGGCAAAAACTACCAAGTCACGAAGAAGTCGTCGTATTTGATCAAAGTTTTTACTCACAGGTTATGAACAAAGATGAACGATCGAGTGATAAATTAAAGCAAAGAACTGAAGAATTATTAAACTTAGAACATATGCTTCTGGATGATGGCACTATTGTTATTAAATTCTTTTTACATATTAAAGAAAAAACCCAAAGTAAAAATATAGAAGCTTTAGAAGATTCTAAATTCCGTCAATTTTTACTATCAGATAATGATTATAAACAAAACAAAAACTATGAAGAATATTTAGAATGGTTTGATAAAGTCTTAAAGAAAACAGATGTGCCTGAAAGTCCATGGAATATAATTAATGCAGAAGACAGAAAGTTAGCAGCTAAGACTGTTTTAGGTATTACGCTCGAAGAAATCACATCAGGGATTGAACGAGTGACTTTAGCAAGAGAGCGAGCAGATAAATCGGATCGTAAATATTATATAGAAGATACCCAGTTAGATGAGTTTGATTTATCTAAGACAATCTCAGATAAAGAGTACGACAAAGAATTAGAAATTTTACAAAAGGAAGCTGCTGATTTAGTTTATGATTGTTATACGAAAGATATTGCTATTATTACTGCTTTTGAAGGGGTAGATGCGGCTGGTAAGGGTGGAGCAATCCAAAGATTGACGCGCCATATTGATCCTCGAAGTTATACGATTCATGGAATTAAAGCACCGACAGATTTAGAAAACAGCTATCATTATTTATGGCGTTTTTGGACCAAATTCCCCAAAGATGGAGACATGGCCATCTTTGACCGAAGCTGGTATGGTCGTGTTCTCGTTGAACGAATCGAAGGGTTTGCTTCAGAGTCAGAATGGGAACGCGCTTATGATGAGATTAATCATACGGAAAAAGTATTAACAGATCACGGAAGTATTGTGATGAAATTCTTTATGTATATTGATGAAGATGAGCAAAAAGAGCGTTTTGAAGATCGCCAAGAAGAACCAGATAAGAATTATAAAATTACCGAAGATGATTGGCGCAATCGAAGCCAGTGGGATGAATATATTGCTGCTTATGAAGAGATGCTAGATCGTACCCATACGGCTAACGCTCCGTGGTATATTGTTGCGACTAATCAAAAGAAATTTGCCAGAATTGAAGTATTAAAGCACTTTATTAATCATATTAAAGAGCATTTAAGTGAGTTACCAGAGTCATAAGCATCAAAATTATAACTTAATATTATTTTAAAATGAGAAAAGTGTTGTCTTTTCTCATTTTATTGTATAGAATATAATTTAGAATACAAATTTTATAAGAAGAGGAGGATAATAATGGGAGATACAGAAAGCAACTTACAATTAGATAACGACAGTCGATTAATGGTGGCAGGCCTATTATTACTCGGCCTGCCGGAAAAATTTAACTTATAAAATTTGGAGGAAATTATGAATATTAAAATTAAACAAATAGGGAAACACATTATTACAGGAGTCACTATAGCATCTGCACTTCTATCACCAGTCTTAACTTCAGCACAAGATACCGTAAAAATTGGTGCTAACTATGAATTATCCGGGGACGCTGCGTCTTATGGGACTCAAATGTTAGAAGGTTTAGAGTTAGCTGTTGAAGAAGTGAATGCCAATGGTGGAGTACTTGATGGTCAAGAAATTGAGATTGTGAGTTATGATAATCAAAGTAACGTGACTGAGTCTGCATCTGTTGCTCAAAGGTTAGTAGCTGAAGGAGTTGTTGGAGTGGTCGGACCGGCAACAACAGGAAACACAGAGGCGCAACTGCCAATTTTCACAGAGGCGAACATTCCAATGGTATCTCCATCAGCAACCGATGATGACATTACTTTTGATTCAGCGGGAGATGTATTAGAATATTTCTTTAGAGTATGCTTCAATAACTCATATCAAGGTAGTGCCGGTGCAACTTTTGCTGCTGAAGATTTAAGTGCAACAAATGCAATCGTATTTGTCGATCAATCTTCGGATTATTCTCGCGGATTAGCTGATAACTTTAATTCTGAATTTGAAAGTAGTGGTGGAACAATTGTTAATGAAGATTCATTTACAGCTGGAGACACAGACTTTTCTGCCATTCTAACAACAGCGTTGACACAAGACTTTGATGTTATTTATATTCCAGCATATTATACTGAAGCAGGATTAATTATTAAACAAGCCCGCGAGATGGGGATTGAGCAACCAATTATTGGACCTGACGGATTCTCAAGTGAAGTTTTATTAGACCTTGCTGGAACAGAGAACGCAAACGATATCTACTATACTGACCACTTCTCAAACGAAAGTGAAGAAGAGTCGGTTCAAGATTTCCTTACTGCCTTTGAAGAGAAGTACGGCAAAGAGGGGGGAACATGGAATGCGCTAGGTTATGATGCAGCAATGCTAATTATTGATGCAATCGAGCGTAGCGGTTCAACAGATCCCCAAGCGATTACAGATGCAATTGCTGATACAACAGAATTTGCAGGAGTGACAGGAACATTCGCGATTGATGAAAACCATAACCCAGTTAAACCAGCGGTTATGATTGAACTACAAGAAGGCGAAATTGTATCGGCTGAGAACGTATCAGCAGAATAATAAGTATTATATACACGCAGAAGGCATTGTCCTTCTGCTTTTTTAGTGTAAAAATATAATATTCAATACAAAAAAGCTGAGATGTAATTACCTCTCAGCCGGAATAGTTAATGATTATAGTAATGATTCTGCTAAATCAATCGAAGCACGAATACTTTCAGCTGAGACATTTAATTTCTCAGTTTCCCATTCATTTAATGGCACTTCAAATCGTTTAGTCCAACCTTGACGTGTAATCACCGTAGGTGTACTAAATGCCACAGGTCGTTCTGTATTGTATTCTCCCTCGAGTAACGGTGTACTAATCGGATAAATTGAATGTTCATCCAAGAGAATTGCCCGAGCTAGTTCAATCGATGATTGCGCCACTGCCGCGTTTGTTACTCCAAATTTGTTATCGAATACTTCATAAGCTGCTTGAACAACTTTTTCTTGAACTTCATCAGCAGTTAACGGTTCAATATCAGGGAAATGCTTTGATAATTGGTCATAAGGAATACCAGCAACACTTAAACGGCTTAAGATTGGTACAGCACTATAACCATGCTCACCCATCATGTATCCATTGACTGATTTAGGATCAACGTTGTAATGCTTACCGATGATATAACGTAATCTTGCAGAATCTAACATGCATCCAGTACTCATCATACGTTCTTTTGGATATGAGAATTCATTCGCAGCCATATAAATGACAGTATCAGCTGGATTCGTAATAAAGATAATAATTGCTTCCTGAGTGACTTCACTAATGTTTTTCATAATTGAACGAATAATTGAAGCATTGTTCGTTATTAATTGTTGACGGTCCGCTGGCACTTCACCTTTGGGATAGACGTGTGTTGCTGATACGATGATAACATCCGCATCACTTAAATCATTATAAGCATTTGATGAGTAGATGTTGACGTTTGGACGAGAAAGTAATCCAGTTGCATGATCTTGGTCTAAAGCTTCACCGAAAGCTAGTTCTTCTCTAGAATCTATAACGACAATTTCTCCAAATAAGTTAGAAGAACTTGCGTATGCTAAGACATGCTCTCCTACGTGCCCAACTCCGATAATCCCTAATTTTTGTGACTTCATTTTCAAGCTCCTTTAAATTAAAATTTTAATAATATTCTTATTTAAACATATAAAAACTGTTTTTTAAAGAAATAATTAATATAAAGTATACTATATGAGTATAACTCAGCAAATTTCACTATTATATGAAAAGTGAATGAGATTATAGTTAAAAAAATGTTGACTTAATCTAATTAATCGTTTATTATAAATCTAACAACAAAAGATAAGAGGGAATCACATGAAGAAAAGTGTATTAAACGTTCAAAATATTATTATTAGCATTATCATTAGATAGTGTTTGTAGCTAGATGATTAGGTGCAAACACGGCTTCGGTTGTTTGTGTCTATGAGGTGCTAGTTATTTTGATGCCCACATAGATTGATATCTAGAGTGAGTATATTTGATGCACTTTTTTAAAGTGACCCAAGAAACCTGACCTAGATAATCTGTCTAGGTCAGGTTTTTTGTTGAAAAATTATTCTTGAGGAGGAGTACAAAATGAAATTAAGAAAATTAGCGTTGTCTTTATTAACAGGATTAGCAGTCGGGTCGAGTTTGTTAGGAGCAGGTCAAGTATTAGCGCAAGATACTGTAAAAATCGGTGGAAACTTTGAATTAACTGGAGATGCAGCGGCTTACGGAACACCCATGTCAGAGGCGGCAAAATTAGCAGTTAAAGAAGTAAATGAAAATGGTGGAGTATTAGGTGGTGAGGTTGAATACGTAGAGTATGATAATACATCAGATTTAACTGAAGCTGCTTCAGTTGCTCAGCGATTAGCATCTGAAGACGTTGTCGGAATTGTAGGACCAGCAACAACAGGTGACTCTAACGCACAAATTCCAGTCATTCAAGA
Organism: Ruoffia sp. FAM 26254; assembly: GCF_045528545.1. NCBI lineage: Bacteria > Bacillati > Bacillota > Bacilli > Lactobacillales > Aerococcaceae > Ruoffia > Ruoffia sp. FAM 26254. Next base: position 15,267 of record NZ_JBGQQY010000037.1, on the reverse strand, counting down.
AGCAGCAGTTCCAGCAATTTTACCAGCAGCAACGGGGAATGGTATGACATTAGACGATAATGGAGATGTGTTTGAGTATTTATTCCGTGTAGCATTTGAAGATGCATTCCAAGGCCGTGCGGCAGCAACATATGTTACTGAAACATTAGGTGCACAAACAGCAGCATTATTCGTTGACCAATCTACGGACTATGCGACAGGGCTAGAGCAGGCATTTACTGAAGAGTTTGAAGCTTTAGGAGGACAAGTTGTTACAACTGAATCATTCCAATCAGGCGATAATGATTTTACAGCATCGTTAACATCATTACTATCTCAAGAGTTTGATGTACTTTATGTACCTGGTTACTATACAGAAGTTGGTTTATTAATTAAACAAGCACGTGAATTAGGAATTACACAACCGATTGTCGGAGGGGACGGTTTAGGTAACCAAACTTTAGTTGACTTAGCAGGTGCAAGTAACGTTAATGATGTTTATTACACAGCTCACTATTCTCCCTTAAGTGACGACGAAGATTTACAAGATTTTTTAACAAAGTTCGAAGAAGAATATGGTAAACAAGCGGATCAATTCGCAGTGTTAAGTTATGATGCGACAATGTTATTATTAGATGCTGTTGAGCGTGCTGGATCAGCTGATCGTCAAGCAGTTACAGATGCTTTAGCAGCGACGGAAACATTTGATGGGTTAACGGGTACGTTCTCAATTGACGAAGATCATAACCCAGTTAAAGAAGTTTTAATGTTGCAATTAACAAATGGTGAAGTTGAAAACGTAGAAGCTGTTAATGTTGGTGAATAGTAACGTGTTTTAAGACATAGACTGTAAGCTATTAACATGCTTGTTATTAGCCTACAGTCTTTTTATTAGAATTAAATTAGAAACATTCAATAAAATATATAATTTGTAGAAGTGTAGCGTAAAAAGGATAAAGACAGAAAAATGAAACGGTTACATTTGTTTTTGATTGGAATTATTAGAGAAAAGCTAATTTATTTAAGAAAACCGGTTGTAAAATTAGAAAGTCTATATTATACTCTTATAAATTATTAAATTTTAACAAGAAAGGAATTTTATTATGCAACTATTTTTGCAGCAACTAGTAAATGGTGTTGCTTTAGGTAGTATATACGCATTGATGGCCTTAGGTTATACAATGGTATATGGTACGATTAAATTAATTAACTTTGCACATGCCGATATATTTATGATGGGTGCCTTTGTAGGGTATTACTTAGTCACAGTTTTAGAGATGAACTTATTCTTAGCAATGTTAATTGCTATGATATTTTGTGCAATTTTAGGAGTCGTAATTGAACGTGTTGCATATAAGCCTTTACGTAATTCAACTCGTGTAGCTTCTCTGATTACAGCAATTGGGGTATCGTATTTTCTACAGAATATTATGATTTATTTCTTAGGTCCGGAAGTTAGAGCTTTTCCATCGCCACTTGAGACTTCAATCTATCGTATAGGTAATATTGTAATTAACTCAAAACAAATTTTAGTATTTGCTATTACAGTGATTTTAATGATCTTACTGTATACGATTGTTCAACGATCAAAAATGGGGAAAGCAATGCGAGCTGTTGCCGTCGATTCAGAAGCGTCACAGTTAATGGGGATTGACGTGAACCGCGTTATTTCCTTTACATTCGCCTTAGGTTCAGGACTTGCAGGTATTGCAGGTGTCCTAGTTGGTGTTTATTATAATTCAATTTCTCCTGGTATGGGTACAGCTTTAGGTCTAAAAGCCTTCGTAGCTGCCGTAGTTGGTGGGGTTGGGTCAATTCCTGGAGCAATGGTTGGTGGATATGTCATTGGTATCCTAGAAACAATCGTTACTTTCATGGGTGGGTCAATGTATAAAGACGCCGTAGTTTATGGTTTATTAATTGTAATCTTACTTGTACTTCCTTCAGGGTTGTTCGGTAAGAATGTTAAAGAGAAAGTTTAGGTGATAACATGCAGAGAATACATTTACGAAGTATATCATGGTTAGCGCTAGCGCTCTTTGGTTTTGCGGCAATCTACTTTCTAACTTCAACAGGCGTTATTAATCCATTCTACCGAATTACATTAATGACAATTATGTTGAACGTTATTTATGCAGCAGGTTTAAACCTTATCTTAGGAGTGGCCGGTCAATTCTCATTAGGACATGCCGGTTTTATTGCTATTGGAGCTTATTCAGCTGCCATCTTTACAAAAGAAATGGACAATAGTACATTAGGTTTATTTGTTGGGATTGCAGTCGGAATGGTCATTGCAATGATCATGGCATTATTAGTTGGTGTCCCTACTTTAAGACTGAAGGGTGATTACTTAGCTATCGCAACACTTGGTGTTAGTGAGATTATCCGTGTTCTAATTAATAATTTACGTGATATTACAAATGGTCCAGCAGGTATCAGTGGTATTCCATTAGTAACAACTTGGGAGTTAGTTTATATCTTCTTAATTATCATTGTAACGATTATTGTATGTTATACATATAGTAGTAGTGGACGTGCCACTTTAGCAATCAATCAAAACGAAATTGCTGCTGAGGCCATGGGAGTGAGTGTTACTAAATATAAAGTTATGGCTTTTGTTATTGGAGCAATGACGGCAGCTGTTGGTGGGTCACTTCAAGCGACATTCATTGGTATCGTAACGCCAAGTGATTATACATTTAACCGTTCAATTGATGTATTAATCATTGTCGTATTTGGTGGTATTGGTAGTTACACTGGTACTTTCATTGCTGCGATATTATTAGGATTACTTAACTTATTCCTTCAAGACTATGGTCAATTGCGTATGGTTATTTATGCCGTTGCCTTAGTGCTAATTATGATTTTCCGCCCAGGAGGGTTATTAGGAACTTGGGAATTCAAATTTGGTAGTATCGTGGACAGATTATTTGGAAGTAAAGATAAGGAGGCAGTTTCATGAGTCTATTAGAAGTCGATAAATTAACAAAAAACTTCGGTGGATTAGCAGCCGTATCAAATGTTTCCTTAGAGTTGAACGAGGGTGAATTAGTTGGATTAATTGGCCCTAACGGAGCAGGGAAGACAACATTCTTCAACCTTTTAACTGGCGTATATAAACCAACAGAAGGAACAATTAAATTAAAAGTTGATGACGAAATGAAAGAACTAAATGGTAAGCGACCAGATAAAATTAACGGAATGGGCCTAGCAAGAACATTCCAAAACATTCGCTTATTCCCAGATATGACTGTACTTGAAAATGTTCAAGTAGCGATGCACCGAGAAGATGGGAATTCTATGTTCTCAAGTATTTTTAGAACATCTGCTTATTATGAAACAGAAAAAAATATGCGTGAGGAAGCTTTTGAGTTACTTTCAATCTTTGATTTGGCTAAACATGCTAATGATAAAGCGAGAAACTTAGCTTATGGGCAACAAAGACGTTTAGAAATTGTCCATGCGTTAGCAACTAAACCCAAAATCTTATTCTTAGATGAGCCAGCAGCCGGAATGAATCCGAATGAAACCGCAGATTTAACATCATTAATTGCGCAAATCCGTGAGCAATTTAACTTGACGATTGTGTTAATAGAACACGATATGTCTCTAGTTATGGATATTTGCCAAAGAATTTATGTACTGGAATATGGACGATTGATTGCTGAAGGTACACCGAAAGAAATTCAATCAAACGAAGATGTTGTTCGTGCATACTTAGGAGGGGATAGTTAATGTTAAAAGTAAATAATCTCCAAGTAAACTATGGAATGATTAACGCGGTTCGTAACGTGAGTTTTGAAGTTAATGAAGGTGAAATCGTTACTTTAATTGGAGCCAATGGAGCAGGTAAATCGACGATTCTTAGAACAATTTCTGGTTTAGTTAAAGCTGCTGGTGGATCGGTTGAATATGAAGGTAAAAACTTAGAAAGATATTCACCAAAAAAGATTGTTGAAGCAGGAATCTCTCAAGTGCCTGAAGGCCGCCACGTATTTAAAGGCTTAAGTGTTAAAGAGAATTTAGAATTAGGCGCGTTTTTACGTAAAGATAAGGATCAAATTGAAGAAGACTTACAAAACGTTTATAAACGATTCCCAGTATTAAGTGAACGACTGAAACAAGATGCTTCAACTTTATCTGGTGGAGAGCAACAAATGTTAGCTATGGGTCGTGCACTGATGTCTAAACCTAGATTATTATTATTAGATGAACCATCAATGGGACTCGCACCAATCTTTATTAAAGAAATCTTTAGTATTATTGAATCCATCCAAAAACAGGGAACAACCGTGCTTTTAATTGAACAAAATGCTAAAATGGCATTGCAGATAGCTACACGAGGCTACGTGTTAGAGACTGGTAAAGTTGTTTTGTCTGGATCTGGTGAAGAGTTATTAGCAAGTGATGAAGTTCATAAAGCATATTTAGGAGGATAAAAATGTACGTAAAAGATTATATGACAGCAGAATTAATTACGATTACTCCTCAGACTTCTGTGACTGAGGCTCAAGATTTATTACGTAAACATGATATTAATCGTCTACCAGTTTTAAAAAATGACAAGCTTGTTGGTTTAGTAACTAAAGATTTAATTAATCGTAACTTACCATCGAACGCGACAAGTTTAAGTCGTAATGAAATTAACTATTTATTAGAGAAAACAACTGCAGAAGATATTATGGCTACAAAATTACACTCAGCAAATCCAGATACACTATTGGATCATGCAGCGACAATTATGTCTGAAAATAATTTAGGTGTCTTAGTTGTCTTAGAGAACGAAAGATTAGTCGGAGTCATTACAGACAAAGATATCTTTAATGCATTCGTGGATATATCAGGAACGCGCGAACCTGGGACGACTATAGTTGTTGAGTTAGACAAAGACCGTGAAGGTGTGATTGAAGAAATTGGTGATGCCTTAGTTGAGTCAGATAATAACCTAACTCATATGATTGTTTACTATCATCTTGAGAATTCAATTCGAATTGTCATCAGTGTGAATACAGATAGAGTGGATAATTTAGTTCAAGCTATTGAAAAGCGTGGTTATGAAGTTAAATCAGTAACAAAAAAACCAAATTAAGATATAGAGAAAGGCCGTTCCAAACGAAGTTGTTTGAGACGGCCTTTTAAATATTTATAACAGTTCTTGAATATCTTTTTTGAAACTTATAGGTTTAGTTGTTGGTGGATATCTTTTTACTACCTTACCTTGACGGTCAATTAAAAATTTTGTGAAATTCCATTTAATATCATTGTTAAGTAAGCCGCCTTTTTCCTGTTTTAACCATTGGAACACAGGCTCAGCGTTCTTCCCATTGACATTCACTAATTCATTCAATGGAAACGTCACACCAAAATTAATCTCACAACTTTCTGCCATAGAATCATTGGTTTGATCTTCTTGTTTAAATTGATTGCTCGGAAAGCCAATGACGGTAAAATCTTGTTCTTTGAATTCTTGGTAAAGTGCTTCTAGCTCTTCGAATTGAGAATTGAGACCACATTGTGTGGCAGTATTCACAATCAATAAAACGTGATTATTGTAATCATTCAATCGATAGGGATCACCATTGCTTCGAATAAGTGAAAAGTCAGGTAGTGGCATAATATCTCCTTCTCTAATTAAAGTTATCTTATAGATCTACGTTATGATAAACCTTCTGAACATCCTCGTCATCTTCAAGTGCATCAATGAGTTTTTCAAACTGAACTAAATCATCTTCCCCAAGTGATACTTCTGATTTAGGAAGCATTTCTAATTCAGCAACTTCGAACTTATCAATTCCAAATGCTTCAAGTGCGTCTTTAATATGGCTGAAATCTGTTGGTTCACCATAAACAACGACTTGGTCATCTTCTTGTTGAACGTCACGGACGTCAACATCAGCTTCGAGTAAAGCCATCATTATTTCTTCAGCATCTTGATTAGCAATTACAAATACAGCTGTGTTATCAAATAAATAACTAACTGAACCACTGACACCCATGTTACCGCCGTTTTTACCATATAAAGAGCGGACATTTCCAGCAGTACGATTTACATTATTCGTTAAGGCATCTACGATAACCATTGAACCACTTGGACCGAAGCCTTCGTAACGTAATTCTTGGAATTGCTCATCATCTGACCCTTTTGCTTTATCTACAGCGCGATCGATAATATGTTTAGGTACATCATAAGTCTTTGCACGTTCAATCGCAAATTTTAGTTTTTGGTTTAAATCGGGATCAGGTTCACCTGATTTTGCTGCTGCATAGATTTCAATACCAAATTTCGCATAGACACAGGAAGTGTCTTGGTCTTGTTTCGCTTTCTTTTCTCTGATATTCATCCATTTACGTCCCATTAACTTCACTTCTCTTTCTTAGTTTATCTTATATTATTATAACCATAGTTTCTTAAATTGTTAAATAATAAATTGATGAGTATAATTAAGATAAAAGTATACACCTAGAATGCGATGATGACAAGTTTGAGAGTCAGTGGGTCAAGAACGAATTTTTAATATAAAATGCATATTTATATTAAAATAATGAGGTATATAAAGTAGCAGTAAAAATTAAAAGTAGGTGGATTGTTTTCTCTCTCTTAATTATCAATCTTTAATTGATAACTATAATGCTGAATTTAATGCACTTTACCAAAATGAATCTTGATTATCAAGTGGTTCTAGGGGCGGGGGTAGCCGGGGCACGTCATTATTAGCCAGTCGAGTAAATAAAGCGATTAAGTTATAAGGAGTGCCCAAAGAGGCGATTATCCTAGAGAATCAGGCGACGAATACAGAAGAGGACATCTTATGTTCATATGCTAAGATGACGTCGCAAAAGCTCAAATTTTCGGTTGTAACGAGTGCTTATCATGTCTTTAGGGCTTTATTAATTATTTATAGTTTAACGACACATGTATGTAAAAATAATCATCACTTTTGCAGTGATATACATATTGATAAATACGGTAATTTTGTTGCTGTTATAAGTTAATACAAAAAGGATGTTAAATGAGTCTTGAAACTCAACTAACATCCTTTTTTGTTTATAGGGCGAAGTAATTATCTGTCACCGTTATAAATAGTATTACGAACTAAAACATAATCAACGTGACGAATCGCTTCCAATTTGTTACCACCGGCATAAGAGATGGCTGATTGTAAGTCTTGTTGCATTTCTACTAATGTATCAATTAATTTTCCGCGTGCACGGATCATTTCGATTTTTCCTTCGACGTTTTTGTGTTCACCTTTTTGATGTTCAGATGCACTACCGAAGTATTCTTTGTACATTTTACCATCGATTTCGCGAGATTTTCCTGGGCTTTCTTCGTGTGCTGCAAATAATGATCCAATCATTACCATTGAAGCACCGAAACGTACAGCTTTAGCAATATCACCATTGTGACGGATACCACCATCAGCAATAATTGGTTTTGTTGCAGCTTTCGCACAAGCACGAACAGCAGCTAATTGCCATCCACCTGTACCAAAACCAGTTTTTAACTTAGTAATACATACACGACCAGGTCCAACGCCGACTTTAGTAGCGTCTGCACCAGCGTTTTCTAATTCACGAACAGCTTCAGGTGTACCCACATTACCAGCAATTAGGAAAGTCTCAGGTAAGTATTCTTTAACAAAACGAATCATATCGATAACATATTCTGAATGACCGTGAGCAACATCAATTGTGATATACTCAGGAACAATTTTTTCTTCAGCAAGTTGACGAACAAAGTCATATTCATAGTCTTTGATACCAACACTTATTGAAGCAAAGAGTTCTTTTTCGTGCATCATTTTAACGAATGGAATACGTCCTTCTTCGTCAAAACGGTGCATAATATAAAAGTAATCATTCTCAGCGAACCAAACTGCAAGTTCTCCATTCATGACTGTTTGCATATTTGCAGGTACTACCGGAATTTTAAATTCACGTGGACCAAACTTGATAGATGTATCACACTCAGAACGACTTTGTACGATACTTTTGTTAGGAATCATTTGAACATCTTCGAAATCAAAAACTTCCATTATATTAATTAAGTCTCCTTTTAATCTGTTTTAGGCGTTGTATAAAGTTTCCAGACGATTTTGTACATCTTGATCATTAACATATTCTTCATATGTTGAGTTGACACGATCAAATGAACCGTTTGAAGTGACTTCAATCACTCGGTTACATGTTGTATTTAATACTTCAAAGTCATGTGAAGCCATTAAAATGGCACCTTTAAATTTAATTAAACCTTCGTTTAATGCAGTGATTGACTCTAAGTCTAAGTGATTTGTCGGTTGATCTAAGACTAATACGTTTGCTTTAGAAAGCATCATCTTAGAAAGTAGACAACGGACTTTTTCACCACCAGATAATACATTCACTGGTTTCATAACATCTTCACCACTAAACAACATTCTACCTAAGAAACTGCGTAAGAAAGTATTGTCTTGTTCTTCTTTTGAAGCGTACTGTCTTAACCAATCAACAATAGTTAATTCTACACCATCAAATTCATCACCAGAGTTACGTGGTAAGTAAGTTTGAGAAGTTGTTACTCCCCATTCAACTGTTCCGGTATCTGGTTCCATGTTCCCCATAAGAATTTCAAATAGGGCAGTTGTTGCGTTGTCATTACGACTTGAAAAGGCAACTTTATCTTCACGGCTAAGTGTAAAAGTAATGTTGTCTAATACTTTTTCTCCATCAATGGTTTTTGAAACACCTTCAACGCGTAACAAGTCATTACCAATTTCGCGCTCCGGTGAGAAGCCAACAAATGGATAGCGACGTGAAGAAGGTTGGATATCATCTAAAGTGATTTTATCTAACATTTTTTTACGTGATGTCGCTTGTTTAGACTTAGATGCGTTCGCAGAGAAACGAGCGATAAAGTCTTGTAATTCTTTAATTTTCTCTTCTTTTTTAGCGTTTTGGTCAGCTTGCATTCTTGCAGCTAGTTGGCTTGATTGTAACCAGAAATCATAGTTACCTACGAATAGTTTAATCTTACCAAAGTCTACATCCGCCATGTGTGTACAAACTGTATTTAAGAAGTGACGGTCATGGGAAACAACAATCACTGTGTTAGGGAAGTCCATAATGAAATCACTCAACCAGTCAATGGCTTGTGCGTCTAAACCGTTAGTCGGCTCGTCCAGTAATAAGTTATCTGGTTTACCGAATAATGCTTGAGCAAGTAAAACTTTGATTTTATCCGCTTCATTTAATTCACGCATTAATTGATTATGCATGCTTGTATCGATACCTAAACCTTGAAGCATATCACTCGCTTCAGATTCAGCTTCCCATCCGCGCATTTCTGCGAATAGTCCTTCTAATTCACCTGCTCGAATACCATCTTCATCTGTGAAGTCTGGCTTCATATAGATAGCATCTTTTTCTTTCATTGTTTCGTATAATTCTTTATAACCCATCATGACAGTTTCAATCACCGTATGGTCTTCGAAGCCATAATGGTTTTGGCTTAATACAGCCAGACGTTCTTCTGGGTCCATACTAACGTTTCCGGTAGTTGGTGTAACGTCACCAGATAAAATTTTAAGAAATGTTGATTTTCCAGCCCCATTCGCACCGATAACTCCGTAGCAGTTTCCAGGCGTAAACGTAATATTTACTTCATCAAAAAGCTTACGATCTGGGAATTGTAAACTGACGTTAGATACATTTATCATTCTTTTTCCTCCCATTGGAATACTCATTCGTGCCCTTAATACTTTTTGGCACCACCAGATATATTAACACAAAAACTAAATAAATAAACCATAAATATACAAAAATTCAAAAAAAGCTTTGATTATTATCGGAATTTATTTTAAACACTTTAAAATAGCTTATACTCAGCCTAATCAAGCACTATTTTACACAGAAAAAAGTGCCAGCGAAATAACTCTCACCAACACTTTTCGTTTAAGAAAATTAGTTATTAAAGCGACGTAAAATACGGGTAAACCAATTATCTTTTTTCTTACTTTCAATTGTCATTGTCTGAATCGCTTCAGTAGCAGCATTCGCACGTTTCATTAATTCATTTTGAGAATTTAAATGAGTGGCAGTTCGATCTGGACGAACATAGTCTCCGTCATATTGCAAGACGCGCGCTTTCATTGTATCTGCTAATTGCAATTCAAGAATATCAAGTACTTCCGCTTCGATATCTTGATCTAAAATTGGAAACTCAATTTCAACACGTTTTGTCATATTACGTGTCATCATATCTGCAGAAGATAGGAATAGGTGTTTTTTGCCATTACGGTTAAAGTGATAAACACGACTATGCTCTAAGAATCGCCCAACGATACTGCGTACGTGGATATTCTCTGAGATACCTGGTATACCAGGACGCAAACAACAAATACCTCGGACAATTAAGTCGACTTTCACACCAGCTTGACTTGCTTCATACAATTTTTGAATCAAAGGTTTATCAGTTAATGAATTCATTTTCGTAATAATACGCCCATTGCCATATTGTTTTTGATAATCAATCTCTTCATTAATGTAATCAATTAAGGAATCACGAATCTCAAAGGGGGAGACGTGAAGATGCTTGTAAGTCGGTCTTTCTGTATAACCACTTAAGTAGTTAAAGAAACTAGATGCATCGCTAGCTAATTCATCGTGAGAAGAGATGACACCCATATCTGTATAAGTATTTGCTGTTTTGTCATTATAATTTCCAGTACCTAAATGAATATATCTTTTAATCTTATTGTCGTCTTTGCGAATAATTAGCGTGATTTTACTATGTGTCTTTAACTCGCTCACACCATATAGAACGTGACAACCAGCTTCTTCTAGTTCACGAGCCCAATAAACGTTATTTTGTTCATCAAATCGCGCTTTTAATTCAACCAAAACAGTCACTTCTTTACCATTCTCAGCGGCTTTTTTCAAAGCAGAAATAATGGGGGAATTTTTTGATACACGATAAAGCGTTTGTTTAATCGCAATCGTATTCTCATCTTCAGCTGCTTGTTCCACAAAGGATACAACCGGTTTGAAGGAGTCGAATGGGTGATTTAAGAAGATATCTTTTTTATCAGCCTCATCGAATAAGCTCTCACCTAAATGTTTTGGATTTAAATGCGGTGTAAATGGTTTATATAACTGATCAGGGTGTTCCTCACCAATTTGGTCAACAAGTGAGAACAGATAAGTAAGATCAAGCGGACCATCAACTAAGTAGATATCTTGGTCAGCTAATTCAAGAATATTTTGTAAAAATGTATGATGGTCTGAATTATAATTTTCTACACCACGTGTATCGATTTCTAAACGGACAGCCATTCCTTTTTTTCTACTTTTAACATAATCTTCAATCAGTGCTAATAAGTCTGCGGCACTGTCTTCAATGATGTCGAAGTCAGCATTTCGTGTAATACGGAATGGGTAAGTGTACTTAATTGTGTAACCAGTAAATAAAGCACTAATAAAATGAACAATAATATCTTCTGTTAATATAATTGTACGTTTTTTCCCCACTTCAAGTGTTGTATAGCGATTTAATAATGAAGGGATAGGAACGATGGCAGTTAATTCTTCCTTTTTCTGTTCAAGTTGAACAAGAATATTCAAACTCTTATTCGATAAGTGAGGGAAGGGTTTATATGCATCGACTCCCAATGGTGATAAAGTTGGAAGAATCAAGTCTGTAAAATATCTTTCTGCTTGAGCCAATTCTTCTTCATTTAACTCATTCATTCGCTTAATTGAATAATTTAAGGAATCCAAAGTTGGAATGATTTCGTTATATCGTTTGTACTGTACGGTGACATTTTCATGATTTTTCTCACTGATACCTTGTAATAAATCTCTAGGTGTCATTTGAGTTTTGTTTTCAGCGACTTTTACACCGGCTAAAAATTGATCATAAACTCCAGCCACGCGAACCATGACAAACTCATCTAAGTTTGAAGAGCCTATAGCTAAGAAGTTTAATTGCTCAAGTAAAGGATTCTCTTTATCAAAGGCTTCATCAATACAACGACGATTAAAATCTAACCAACTTAATTCTCGGTTAAAGTAGTAATTAGGATTATCTAAGTTAATCGTTGTCTTTGATGCATTCGCTTGATTTGAAGAATCATGATTCCAGACGTTATCCACCATTTTATTATCTTCCGTTTGTTTATTCACAAAATGCTCCTTTCTCACTACAGACTAATTATTTTTGAATGAATTCTATTTCTAAATCACCATCTAATGCTCTTTCAAAATGCTTGGCATGGCGCATACTCCGGTATTTTTCTGCAATCACTGGAGCTGAGTGATAAATATCAAGTTTGTAATTTTTATCTTTGGTACGATATAGTTTTAAATCCTCTATCGGACCAGTTTTTGAGTCGTTTAAAGCAGAGCTAAATTTTAAGACGCCACCTAAAACTTCTAAGTTACTAATTTCTTCATCTGTTAACCAATTCTCATAGTTTGTTAGATATTGCTTAAATAGTGATCGGTTACGGTAACTTGCTAGTAATGCAAGACACAGACGTTTTCGATGCGAGAAACCGAGTAAGTTCATATTAGATAATAGGTAGAACGTATGCTGAGAATCGGCTTCTGGACTAATAAAACCACCAAAACGGTAAATATAAGCTGCAAATTCAATTTCTTCTTGAGTTTCATAACTGTATGTCAATAAGCCAAGTTTACAAAGTTGTTGATATAAGCTAATAATAATATCAACGATAATTTGAGCCCCAACAGTGTTAATAGGAAAATCACGAACAACTTGACGAATCGATCGCACGCGAATGGGTTGGTTATCTAATGGATAATTGTATGTATGATTAATATATTTGAGAATAATCCCTTCACGTAAACCTTGTGATGACAGTAGGAATTCTTTTGCTTTTACTATTTTAAAAAGCTCTAGAAAAACGATATTAGCAGGAATAATCAAATCTTTACGGTCGGCACTAAGTCCTTCAATGTCAGTCATATCATCAATATCTGTTGATATAAATAAATCTAGTGTTTCTTTAATATCATCTTCATCCATAGAATAGCCATGGACTCCGGCCATTTGGTAATCAACTAAACGTTGATGAACATTCGCAATGTTACGGGCTGACCCACCAATTGCCACAATCGGTAGCTTCGCTTTTTTAATCCAATCAAACTGTTTAAATTGCTTGCGGACATATTCTTGAACTGCCTCAATGGCTTCGGAATCATTATGATCTTTGTCTTGGAAGAATTGTTTGCTTAAACTTACAGCACCAAAAGGAAAACTGTGGTATTGAACCATGTTTTTATCTTCATAATAAGTAATCTCACAACTTCCACCACCGATATCGATTGTAATCGCATCATTAACGACTGTCGAATGAGTGATAGCGTATTGACCGTAACTTGCCTCATCTTCTTCAGAAACAAGATTAATTTCTAAACCAGTGCCCTCTTTTACTTGTTCAAGAATATCTGCTTTATTAACAGATTGACGCACGGCTGCGGTTGCCATAGGAAGGATTTGAGCTACATTAAATGATTCAGCTACGGCTCTAAAACTGATTAAAGTTTCAATTAATTTATCAATACCGTCTTGAGACATCTGAGGGTTTTCACCATCTTTATCAGTAATTAAATACTGCGAAAGACGGGCAGGTGTTTTAATATTTTGGATTTCGATATAGTTGTATTGCTCATCCAACCCGAATATCACAAGTCGAATGGTGTTGGAACCAATATCGATAACTCCGATAACTTCTTTATACATAAAAGGATCCTTTCATTTATATGTAATTTGAAATACGTTCGATTAATTCTTGGGATGTATTGACGATTTCTCCGTTTAATTTTATTAATCCAACTGTATACAGATTAACATAAGGGAACTGAGATTCGGCAACATTTTGCAGTGCATCTAATTTTTCTTGGTTATCCGCACCTTGGTGACGTTGGTCAGAGTGAAGGCCAATGACAGGTATTCCTGCTTGGTAAGCAATGCCAATTTCTGAAGCAACACCTGGGTCAATGACTAACCCGTCTAGTATCGCAACAACTAAATCACTTTTTAACACAGCCTCTGTATCAGCTTTAGCAATCATCATTGAATCTGCATAACTTTGTTTATCATTAATATCACCTTGTTCTTGAGGTAAGAACACAGTGCTTTCTGTATATTTTTCTCTAATTTGTTTAACTAATTGAGCGTTATAATTTAATTCCATTTCACTAAATAATGGGCTTGCAAAATAAATTTGTGACATATAAATAATTCCCCTCTCGTTTATATATTTATTATAACTGAGGAGGTCAGAATGCTCAATTGAGAAGGTGAAGTTATTACTTTTTAAGTGCAGGTTTATCAAGCATATAAATTGATATTATAAAAATCTCACGTTAAAATAATTATATAATTTATAATGAAAGAGGTGGTTTCATTGTCAAAAACTGAGAATGGATTTAATTGGTGGTCACTTATTGTTGGAATTATTTATATTATTTTAGGGATACTTGCATTTAACAACCCACTTGGAAGTGCCAGTTTTGTCATATATTTATTTGCTTTTGCGGTAGCGTTTAAGGGGATTACGCAAATTATAATTCGTAATCGCTTAAAAGAATACACAGGGATGACGAATAATTGGCTGATTGTGATTGGTATCATCGATATTATTATTGGTGTATTCTTATTCTTTAACATCACTGCCGGTGTTATTGCTTTACCAATCGTATTTGCGATTTGGTTTATCATTGATTCAGTTATTGCCTTGGTATCAGCAAGAGCGATTAGAAAATATAGTAAAAGAAATTTCTGGTTAATTGTGTTTTTATCTATTATAAGTATCATCATTGGAATCATATTAATCTTTAATCCAATCGCATCAATTCTGACAGTTGCTTATTTAGTTGGGATTTACTTCACGCTAAACGGCTTATCATTTGTAATCCAAGCTTTTTAATATGTTGAATTGCAATAAGTATTGCGACAATTTTTTATTTACTCAATTAATAAGAGTTCGTGTAAAAATACTTCCAAGGGTGTTTGGTAATCTAAGCATTTCCTAGGACGATTATTCATTAACCACAAAGCTTGATTGAGTTCTTGGTAAATCACTCTAGCGAGGTCTGTTTTCTTAGGAAAAAAATCACGCAGTAAACCGTTAGAGTTCTCATTGGTTCCTCTTTGCCAAGCACTATAAGCATCGGCAAAATAAAAATCAATCCCTGCTGCTTCGACCTCAGGATAACAAGCAAATTCTTTTCCTCGATCTGAGGTAAAGGACTTTAAAGCTTCCTTAGGTAAGTTTTCTCTCAAAT
>NZ_JBGQQY010000036.1:0-20861 GCF_045528545.1 Ruoffia sp. FAM 26254 | reverse complement strand
GTGTTAAAATGAGTGTGTGACATGAAGATTCTCTCCTTATACTATGTTGTGGTGACTTAAGTATAACGAATCTTCATGTCTTTTTTTAGTGTTGCGTTTCATCTTACAACACACCAGAAATATTATTTTGAATTTTTTTTAAAAAAATGCGAAAAAAGCTTGCTTCTAAGTGTTGTGTTCGTTATAATATTCGTTGTGTCATAAGTAGATATATTTCTGCTGAACGTAACACAGCCCCCTATATTATAAGGTGGGCGAGCTATGAAGTGAGAGGTTGCGACACGCTAGGCTGAGTTGCCAATGACCAGTGTAGTCGGTAATTCTTGCGGAGCAAGTCAATTTAACAAATTTGACGGAGGAGGAAAAACAATGGCAAACCAAAAAATTCGTATTCGTCTGAAAGCTTATGAGCACCGCGCTCTTGATGTATCAGCGAACAAAATCGTAGAATCTGCACAAAGAACTGGAGCACAAACTGTAGGGCCAATCCCATTACCAACAGAACGTTCGGTATATACAGTTATCCGTTCACCGCATAAATATAAAGATTCACGTGAGCAATTTGAGATGCGCACACACAAACGTTTAATCGATATCGTTAACCCAACTGCTAAAACAGTTGATGCATTAATGAAATTAGATTTACCAAGTGGTGTAGACGTAGAAATTAAGTTATAAAATAAAAAATAAAATGGAGGTGTACTCATGACCAAAGGAATCTTAGGAACAAAAGTAGGAATGACGCAATTCTTTACGGAGAATGGTGAGTTAATCCCTGTAACAGTAGTGGAAGCTCAACCAAACGTTGTATTACAAGTGAAATCAAATGAAACAGATGGATATGAATCTGTGCAATTAGGTTTCCAAGACAAACGTGAAGTATTAGCAACAAAACCTCATAAAGGTCATGTAGCGAAAGCAAACGCTACTCCTAAGCGCTTCATTCGCGAATTTCGTGATGTCGAGCTAGGAGAATATGAAGTTGGGCAAGAAATCACTGTAGAAACATTCGCAGTCGGAGACATCATCGATGTAACAGGAACATCTAAAGGTAAAGGTTTCCAAGGGGTTATTAAACGTCACGGCCAAGCTCGTGGACCAATGGCTCACGGATCTCGTTTCCACCGTCGCCCAGGTGCGATGGCAATGGCAGCTTCACCATCACGTGTTTTAAAAGGTAAAAAATTACCTGGACAAACTGGTAGTGAACAAGTGACGATTCAAAACTTAGAAATCGTTGCAGTAAATCCTGAAGATAACGTTATCTTAATTAAAGGTAATGTACCAGGTGCTAAAAAATCTTTAGTACAAATTAAAAAAGCAGTTAAATCTAACTAATTAAGAGGGGAGGAACGAGAATGACAAAAGTTACTTTATTTAAACAAGACGGATCGCAAGCTGGAGAAGTTGAGTTAAACGAATCGATCTTCGGTATCGAACCAAACGAAAGTGTTATGTTCGATGCAGTAATCATGCAACGTGCATCATTACGTCAAGGTACACACGCAGTTAAAAACCGTAACGCAGTTCGCGGTGGTGGACGTAAACCTTGGAGACAAAAAGGAACAGGTCGTGCACGTCAAGGATCTATCCGCTCACCACAATGGGTTGGGGGAGGAGTTGTCTTTGGTCCGACACCTCGTTCATACAGTTACAAATTACCAAGAAAAGTACGTCGTTTAGCAATTTTATCAGCATTATCACAAAAAGTTGTTGAAGATAAATTTGTAGTTGTTGATGGATTAAGCTTAGATGCACCAAAAACAAAAGACCTTAAAGGTATTTTATCTAACTTAAACTTAGACACTAAAACATTAATCGTTTTAGAAAATAACAACGATAACGCATACTTATCAGCTCGTAACATCGATAACGTTAAAGTTATTGACGAGAACAACATCAACGTATTAGACGTTGTTAACTATGACAAAGTATTAATCACTCAAGCAGCATTATCAACAGTAGAGGAGGCATTAGCATAATGGAATTTTCAGAAGTAATCCTACGTCCAGTAATTACTGAGCAATCTATGTATAACATTGACGATAACAAATACACTTTTGAAGTAGATCGTCGTGCTAACAAAAACCTTATTAAACAAGCTGTTGAAGCTATGTTTGAAGGCGTTAAAGTAGAGAAAGTAAATACTATCAACGTTGAAGGAAAAGCAAAACGTATGGGTCGTTACCAAGGATTCACACGTAAATACAAAAAAGCAATCATCACATTAAAAGCTGATTCAGCTAACATCGAATTATTCGAAACAGAAGAAGACGAAGAATAATTCACAAAATAAGATAAGTAGGAGGGAATTCGAGTGGCAATTAAACACTACAAACCGATAACTAACGGTCGTCGTAATATGACTGGTTATGACTTCTCAGAGATTACAACAAAAACTCCTGAAAAATCATTATTAGAATCGAAAAAACAAAGAGCTGGCCGTAATAGCCAAGGTAAAATCACAGTTCGTCACAACGGTGGTGGACACAAACGTGCTTACCGTGTTATCGACTTTAAACGTAACAAAGACAACGTTGTCGGAACAGTTAAAACTATCGAATATGATCCAAACCGTAGCGCGAATATCGCATTAATTAACTACGAAGATGGAATTAAAACATATATCATCGCACCAAAAGGACTTAAAGTAGGTCAAAAGATTGAATCAGGTGCTGAAGCAGATATCAAAGTAGGGAATGCATTACCATTAATCAATATCCCAGTTGGTACTGTAATTCACAATATTGAGTTAAAACCAGGTAAAGGTGGACAATTAGTTCGTTCTGCTGGAACAAGTGCTCAAGTATTAGGACAAGAAGGTAAATATACATTAGTACGTTTAGCTTCAGGTGAAGTTCGTATGATCTTATCAACTTGCCGTGCAACAATCGGAACTGTTGGTAACGAACAACACGAATTAATTAACATTGGTAAAGCAGGTCGTAAACGTTGGTTATCTAAACGTCCAACTGTTCGTGGATCTGTAATGAACCCTAACGATCACCCACACGGTGGTGGTGAAGGACGCGCTCCAATCGGACGTCCAAGTCCAATGTCACCTTGGGGTAAAAAGACTCTTGGTCTTAAAACTCGTAATGCTAAGAAAAAATCAAGTAAATTAATCGTTCGTGGACGTAAGAAATAATCGTATATAGATTAAATTTCCGAAGGGAGGCTACACTGTGAGTCGTAGTTTGAAAAAAGGGCCATTTATTGACGCACACTTAATGAAAAAAGTAGAAGCTCAAGAAGATGCTCAGAAAAAACAAGTTATTAAAACATGGTCGCGTCGTTCAACAATCTTCCCAAACTTCATTGGGCTAACAATTGCAGTATATGATGGACGTAAACATGTCCCAGTATACATCCAAGAAGATATGGTAGGACACAAATTGGGCGAATTCGCACCAACTCGTACATATAAAGGTCATGCAAATGACGATAAAAAAACAGGAAGACGTTAATAAAGGAGGGAAATTAGATGTCAGAACAAATTACATCTGCAACAGCAACAGCAAAAACAATCCGCATTGCCCCTCGTAAAGTTCGTCTAGTAACTGATTTAATTAGAGGAAAAAGCATAGGTGAAGCAATTTCTATTCTGAAATTCACACCAAGATCAGCATCACCTGCTGTCGAAAAAGTGTTAATGTCAGCTATTGCTAACGCGGAACACAACTATGATTTAGATTTAGAAAACTTATTCGTAAGTGAAGCTTTTGTTAACGAAGGACCAACTATGAAACGTTTCCGTCCTCGTGCTAAAGGATCAGCTTCACCAATCAATAAAAGAACAAGCCACATCACAATTGTGGTATCAGAGAAAGAGGAGGCATAATACATGGGTCAAAAAGTACATCCAATAGGTATGCGTGTTGGCGTAATCCGTGATTGGGATGCTAAATGGTATGCTGATAAAAAGTATGCCGACTTCCTACATGAAGATTTACGCATTCGTGAGTACATCTACGGTAAACTTTCAGACGCTTCAATTTCAACAATTCAAATTGAACGTGCTGCTAACCGTGTAATTGTTTCAGTTCATACTGCTAAACCAGGAATGGTTATTGGTAAAGGTGGATCTGAAGTTGATGCACTACGTGCACAGTTAAATAAATTAACTGGTAAAAAAGTACACATCAATATCGTGGAAATTAAACAAGCAAACTTAGACGCAAAATTAGTAGCAGAAGATATTGCTCGTCAATTAGAAAACCGTGTTGCATTCCGTCGTGCTCAAAAGCAAGCTATCCAACGTGTTATGCGTGCTGGTGCACAAGGAGTTAAAACACAAGTATCTGGTCGTTTAAACGGTGCTGATATGGCACGTACTGAACACTACAGTGAAGGTACAGTTCCATTACATACACTTCGCTCAGATATCGACTACGCTTGGGAAGAAGCAGACACTACATACGGTAAACTTGGAGTTAAAGTATGGATTTGTCGTGGAGAAATCCTTCCTGAAGTAAATGAAAACAACCAGAGAGGAGGAAATTAATCATGTTAGTACCTAAACGTGTAAAACACCGTCGTGAATTCCGTGGTAAAATGCGCGGAGAAGCTAAAGGTGGAAAAAACATCGACTTCGGAACATACGGATTAAGAGCCATTGAATCTAAATGGATCACAAACCGTCAAATCGAAGCAGCTCGTATAGCTATGACTCGTTATATGAAACGTGGTGGGAAAGTATGGATTAAAATCTTCCCTCACAAATCATACACATCTAAACCAATCGGTGTTCGTATGGGATCCGGTAAAGGTGCACCTGAAGGTTGGGTAGCTCCAGTTAAACGTGGTAAAATCTTGTTTGAAATCGATGGAGTTCCAGAAGAAGTAGCTCGTGAGGCTTTCCGTCTTGCATCAAACAAATTACCTATCAAAACAAAATTCGTAAAACGTGAAGAATATGGTGGTGAATCGAATGCAAATTAAAGAAATTAGAGAATTATCCGCTGCTGATATGGTTAACAAAGAAAAAGAATATAAAAAAGAATTATTCAATCTTCGATTCCAATTAGCAACAGGACAATTAGAAAACACTGCCCGTTTACGTCAAGTACGTAAAACAATCGCTCGTATTAAAACTGTCTTACGTGAACAAGAACTGACTAAATAATAAAAGGAGGCAGATGTTAAATGACTGAAGAACGTAACAAACGTAAAGTTTATCGTGGTCGTGTCGTTTCAGACAAAGGAGACAAAACAATCTCTGTTGTTGTTGAAACTCGTGTAGTACACCCTAAATACGGTAAACGTGTTAAATATTCAAAAAAATATACAGCACATGATGAAAATAACAGCGCAAAAGAAGGCGACATCGTCCGCATTATGGAAACTCGTCCATTATCTAAAACGAAACGCTTCCGTTTATTAGATATCGTTGAAGAAGCTGTAATTATCTAATACATAAAGAAGAAATCGGAAGGAGGACATCGGAATGATTCAACAAGAAAGTCGATTAAAAGTTGCCGACAACTCTGGTGCACGTGAAGTATTAACTATTAAAGTACTAGGTGGATCAGGTCGTAGAACAGCTAACATTGGTGATGTAATTGTTGCAACAGTTAAACATGCAACACCAGGTGGAGTTGTCAAAAAAGGTGACGTAGTAAAAGCAGTAATCGTACGCACAAAAACAGGAGCTCGCCGTAATGATGGGTCTTATATAAAATTTGACGAAAATGCATGTGTCATTATTCGTGATGATAAGACACCTCGTGGAACACGTATTTTTGGACCAGTTGCACGTGAATTACGTGACAACAACTTCATGCGTATCGTATCATTAGCTCCAGAAGTTCTTTAATCCAATTACGAAGGAGGAAACAATTCATGCGCATTAAATCAGGAGATACAGTAAAAATTATTGCTGGTAAAGATAAAGGCGAAACAGGAACAGTTCTTAAAACTTTACCTAAGCAAGATAAAGTGATCGTTGAAGGATTAAACATCCATAAACGTCACCAAAAACCTACTCAAATGGCGACAGGTGGAATCGAAGAATTCCCTGCTCCAATTCATGTATCAAACGTAAAATTAGTAGATTCTAACGGAGAAGCAACACGCGTTGGTTACCGTTTTGAAGATGGTAAAAAAGTACGTTTCTCTAAAAAATCAGATACAACACTTAACTAATCATTTTGGGAAGGAGGACAAAGTTTAATGGAAAGCCGTTTAAAACAAAGATATAATAACGAAATCACTAGCAAATTAGTTGAACAATTTAACTACTCTTCTGTTATGGAAGTACCAAAAATAGATAAAATTGTTGTTAACATGGGTGTTGGTGATGCAGTTTCAAATGCTAAAAACTTAGATAAAGCAGTTGCAGAATTAACATTATTAACTGGACAAAAACCAGTTATTACTAAAGCTAAGAAATCAATTGCAGGTTTCCGTCTTCGTGAGGGAATGCCAATTGGAGCTAAAGTTACTTTACGTGGACAAAGAATGTATGACTTCTTAGACAAATTGATCACAGTATCATTACCACGTGTACGTGACTTCCAAGGTATCTCAAACAAAGCCTTTGATGGTCGTGGAAACTACACTTTAGGTGTTAAAGAACAATTAATTTTCCCAGAAATTAACTACGATAACGTAGATAAAGTTCGTGGAATGGATATTGTAATCGTAACAACAGCAAACACTGACGAAGAATCACATGCCTTACTTAAAGAGTTAGGTATGCCGTTTAAAAAATAATAAAGGAGGCGAATCGTATTGGCTAAAAAATCAATGGTAGAAAAAAATCAACGTACACCAAAATATAAAGTAAGAGAATACACACGTTGTGAACGTTGTGGACGTCCGCATTCAGTTTACCGTAAGTTCAAACTTTGCCGTATTTGCTTCCGTGAACTTGCTTATAAAGGACAAATTCCTGGCGTTAAGAAAGCAAGCTGGTAATTCAAATACTTTTAAACTAAGGAGGTAAATACACATGGTAATGACAGATCCAATTGCAGATTTTCTAACAAGAATTCGTAATGCAAATGCACAAAAACATACATCTGTAACAGCACCATCTTCTAATACTAAAGTGGCAATTGCTGAAATCTTAAAAAACGAAGGTTTCATTAAAGGTTATGAAGTAACTGAAGATAACAAACAAAATGTAATTAAATTAAACTTAAAATACGGACGTAATAACGAAAAAGTTATTACAGGTCTAAAACGTATTTCTAAACCAGGTTTACGTGTTTACGCTAAATCTGAAGATATTCCTAAAGTTTTAAATGGCTTAGGAATCGCAATCGTCTCAACTTCTCGTGGCTTAGTAACTGATAAAGTTGCAAGAAATGAAAAAATCGGTGGAGAAATTTTAGCATACGTTTGGTAATTTGTAGATAAATATTATAAAATATAAGGAGGTGCGGTACTGTGAGTCGTATAGGTAAAAAACCTGTAGTAATTCCATCAGGAGTTACCGTAGAACTAAATGGTACTACAGCAACTGTTAAAGGCCCAAAAGGCGAATTAACTCGTGAACTATCGCCAGCAATTTCATTAGAAATCGCGGATAACGAAATCACTTTCACTCGTCCAAATGACAATAAAGCTAACCGCTCAATCCATGGTACAACTCGTTCATTAATTGCTAACATGATCGAAGGTGTGTCTACAGGATTTAAAAAAGAATTAGAATTAATCGGTGTAGGTTATCGTGCACAAAAACAAGGTAACAAACTTACATTGAGTGTTGGTTTATCACACCCAGTTGAATTCGAAGCTAGCGAAGGTGTAGATTTTGAAGTTCCTTCGAATACACAAATCATCGTTCAAGGATTCAACAAAGAAAAAGTTGGAGAATTAGCAGCAAACATTCGTGCAGTTCGTCCACCAGAGCCGTATAAAGGTAAAGGAATTCGCTATGTTGGTGAATTTGTTCGCCGTAAAGAAGGTAAAACTGGTAAATAATAAATAAAAAATTAAAGAGGTGACAAAATGATTTCAAAACCAGAAAGAAATAAATTACGTAAAAAAAGACATTTACGTATCCGTAATAGAATCTCTGGTACTGCAGAGTGCCCACGCTTAAGTGTATTCCGTTCGAATACTAACATCTACGCTCAATTAATTGATGACGTAGCGGGTGTGACGCTAGTCAGTGCCTCTTCACAAGACGAAGAAGTTAAATCAAATGGATCAAAAGTCGAACAAGCTGCATCAGTTGGTAAATTAGTTGCCGATCGCGCAACAGCTGCTGGACATAAAACAGTAGTATTTGACCGTGGTGGATATGTATATCACGGACGTGTACAAGCATTAGCTGAAGCTGCTCGTGAAAACGGCTTAGAATTTTAATAGAAAGGGGAACATTGTTTAATGGAATTTATTAATCCAGAAACATTAGGCGAAATTGAAGATCGCGTAGTTGCGATTAACCGCGTAACTAAAGTTGTTAAAGGTGGACGCCGTCTACGTTTCTCTGCTTTAGTAGTTGTTGGTGATAAGAATGGTCACGTTGGTTTTGCTACAGGTAAAGCTCAAGAAGTACCAGAAGCAATCCGTAAAGGTATCGAAAATGCTAAGAAAAACATGATTAAAGTCCCTACATCAGGAACAACTATTCCACATGAAATCGTTGGTGAATTCTGTGGAGGACAAGTATTACTTAAGCCTGCAACTGCCGGTTCTGGGGTTGCCGCTGGTGGACCAGTTCGTGCCGTTATTGAGTTAGCTGGTATTGCTGACGTAACAAGTAAATCACTTGGATCAAATACACCAATTAACATGATTTCTGCAACTGTTGAAGGTCTTAAAAATCTTAAAGAAGCCGATGAAGTTGCTGCATTACGTGGCAAATCAGTCGAAGAACTTTTAGGTTAGGAGGACATTCAATGGCCAACTTAGAAATCACATTAAAACGTAGCTTTATTGGACGTAAACAAAACCAAATTCAAACAGCTAAAGCGTTAGGCTTAACAAAACTTAATAAGAGTGTAGTGAAACCTGACAATGAATCTGTTCGTGGAATGGTTCGTACAATAAGCCATTTAGTAGAAGTCAAAGAAGCTTAAGTTTAAAATCTTATATAAGGAGGTGCCGAAGGAATGAAACTTCATACATTACAACCTGCTGAAGGATCACGCAAATTACGTAACCGTGTTGGGCGTGGACAAGGTTCAGGGAACGGAAAAACAGCTGGTCGTGGACAAAAAGGTCAAAAAGCACGTTCAGGCGGTGGAGTACGTTTAGGATTTGAAGGTGGACAAACACCTTTATTCCGTCGTTTACCAAAACGTGGTTTCACTAACATCAATCGTAAAGATTATGCTGTAGTGAACTTAGAAACATTAAATCGTTTTGAAGATGGCACAACAGTTACACCAGCTTTATTAATCGAAACTGGCGTTGTGAAAAACGAATTATCAGGAATTAAAATTTTAGGTGATGGTAAATTAGAGAAAACATTAACAGTTCAAGCTGCTAAATTCTCTAAATCTGCAGAAGAAGCTATCACTGGTGCTGGTGGATCGATTGAGGTGATTTAATGTTTTCCTTCTTGAAAAATGCATTCACTGTTAGAGATATTCGACGTAGAATTTTATATACATTATTTATCTTCGCAGTATTCCGTTTAGGGTCTCATATCCCAGTACCAGGTGTTAATGCTGGTGCTTTACAAACATTAGGCAACACTGGGGTATTAGGTTTATTGAATACTTTTGGTGGAGGTGCACTACAAAGATATTCTATCTTTGCTATGGGTGTATCGCCATACATTACTGCATCAATCATTATGCAATTATTGCAAATGGACTTAGTTCCTAAGTTTACCGAATGGGCCAAACAAGGTGAAGTCGGTAGACGTAAGCTTAATCAAGCTACTACTTACACAGCAATAGTTTTAGGTTTTATCCAATCTTTAGGATTATCATTTGGGTTTAACCAGTTATCTGGTTTAGGTTTAATTAATGACCCTACAATGGCAACTTATCTAACAATTGCTTTAATCTTAACGGCTGGAACAATGTTCTTAGTTTGGTTAGGTGAGCAAATCACGCGTAATGGTGTCGGAAACGGAGTATCTATGTTGATCTTCGCCGGTATTGTTGCAGAAGTGCCAAAAGATTTTTATGGATTTTTCCAATCATCTATATCAGGTGTGACAGGTAATGAACTGACCCAAAATTTACTGATTTTATTAGCCATCGTACTAGTAATCATCGTAAGTATTGTTATTGTTGTTCTAATGGAAAGAGCACAAAGACGTATTCCAATTCATCACTCTAAGAAAGCAACTGGTGCCCGTCATACAGCGCACTTACCATTAAAGATTAACTCTGCTGGTGTTATTCCTGTAATTTTCGCAACGTCGTTTATTACAACACCACAAACAATCTTTTCTTTCTTAAGTACTGACAACGCAGGTCCAGTGATGCAGTTTTTCGGAAACTTGTTTAACTTACAACATCCATTAGGAGCAGTATTCTATACTGTATTACTCATTGCCTTTACTTATTTCTATTCATTAGTACAGGTTAACCCTGAGAAAGTAGCAGAAAATTTACAGAAACAAGGCGCTTATATTCCAAGTGTACGTCCTGGTAATGATACCGAGACATTTATTACACAATTAATTAATCGCTTAAGTGGGGTCGGCGCATTATATCTAACATTAATCGCCGTATTACCGATCGTTGCTGGATTTATCTGGGAAATACCAATGAATATTTCATTAAGTGGAACAAGTATTTTGATTGTTGTAGGTGTTGCTATAGAAACAACTAAACAAATCGAAGGTAGAATGGTAAAACGTCGCTATAAAGGATTTCTTTATCAATAGTTCATCGATATTAAATAAGTAAGGACGATTTATATGAATATTTTATTAATGGGCCTTCCCGGAGCAGGGAAAGGAACACAAAGTGAACATATCTCCACAGATTATTCAATGGTACATATTGCAACAGGGGATATCTTCCGTGAAGCAATTAAGAATGAAACGAAATTGGGATTAGAAGCTAAATCATATACAGATGCTGGTAATCTTGTGCCGGATGATGTCACGAATAACTTAGTTCGTGAACGTTTATCACAATCAGATGTACAAGCAGATGGGTTTATGCTAGACGGGTACCCAAGAACGCTTCACCAAGCACATGCACTAGAAGAGAATTTAAAAGATATGAATTCTGATATTGACGCTGTTATTTATATCGATGTTGATTCAGATGTCCTTGAAAAACGTCTAAGCGGTAGAATTATTTGTCGTGATTGTGGAGCTACGTATCATAAAGTATACAATCCACCTTCAGTTGATGGTGTTTGTGATAACTGTGGTTCTCATGACTTCTATCAACGTGAAGACGACAAGCCAGAAAAAGTTAGACATCGTATTAACTTACAGATGGAATCAATTAAACCGATCTTAGAATTCTACGATGATAAAAACATACTACACCGCATTAGTGGTGAAAATCCGATTGAAGTAGTTTATCGTGAGATACGTAATATTCTTGGAGAATAGATACCAAAGCATTTCACTAACTGGTAAAAAAAGGAGGAAGTATTAATGGCTAAAGATGATGTTATTGAAGTAGAAGGAATTATATTAGAAACCTTGCCAAATGCAATGTTCAAAGTTGAATTAGAAAATGGCCACGAAATTTTAGCTCATGTTTCAGGTAAAATTCGTATGAACTATATCCGTATTTTGCCAGGAGATAAAGTAACAGTTGAAATGTCTCCTTATGATTTGACAAAAGGTCGAATTACATATCGCTTTAAATAGTCGATGGTTAAGAAGTTTAAGGAGGGAAAATGATGAAAGTTAGAGCATCAGTAAAACCAATTTGTGAGAAGTGCAAAGTTATCCGCCGTAATGGTAAAGTAATGGTAATTTGCGAAAATCCAAAACACAAACAACGTCAAGGTTAATTTTAAGAAAAAGGAGGAAACTAGTCTATGGCTCGTATAGCAGGAGTTGATATTCCACGTGACAAACGTATTGTTATTTCATTAACATATATCTTTGGAATCGGGAACACTACAGCAAAACAAATCTGTGCAGATGCTAATGTATCTGAAAACACTCGCGTACAAGATTTATCTAACGATGAATTAGACCGTTTACGTTCTATTGTTGACGGAATCAAAGTTGAAGGTGATTTACGTCGTGAAGTAAGTTTAGACATCAAACGTTTACAAGAAATCGGATCATACCGTGGTAACCGTCACCGTCGTAACTTACCAGTTCGCGGACAAAACACTAAAAACAACGCTCGTACCCGTAAAGGTCCTAAAAAAGCAGTTCAAGGTAAGAAATAATTAATTTAAAAGGGAGGTTAAGACTTCATGGCAAAAAGACAACAAGCTCGTAGACGTCGTCGCGACAGAAAAAATATTGAACGTGGAATCGCACATATTCGTTCAACATTCAATAATACAATCGTTATGATTACAGACGAGAATGGTAACGCACTTTCTTGGTCATCAGCAGGATCATTAGGATTCCGTGGATCAAAAAAATCTACTCCATTTGCTGCTCAAATGGCATCAGAAGTTGCTGCTAAAGGCGCAATGGAACATGGTATGAAATCTGTAGAGGTTGCAGTTAAAGGACCAGGATCTGGTCGTGAATCGGCAATCCGTTCATTACAGGCAGCTGGATTAGAGGTTTCAGCAATTCGTGACGTAACCCCAATCCCACATAACGGTGCTCGTCCACCAAAACGTCGTCGTGTTTAATGATAATTCCTATATTTAAAAACTTTTAATGTTGCTACAAAATTATCATTGAGACATAACGTATTGAAAGGGGAAAATTACTAATGATCGAGATTGAAAAACCAGAGATTACTACGGTTGAAGTCAGTGAAGATGAAAAATTTGGCAAGATCGTGATTGAACCATTAGAACGTGGATATGGAACAACTCTTGGAAACTCATTACGTCGTATTCTGCTATCTTCATTACCAGGTGCAGCAGTAACTAATATTCAAATTGATGGTGTGCTTCATGAGTTTGCTACAGTCGATGGTGTAGTGGAAGATGTTCCTACGATCATTTTAAACTTGAAGAAGTTAGCCCTTAAATTGCACACAGAAGAAAGCAAAGTAATTGAATTAAATGTTGCGGGTCCAAAAACAGTAACAGCTGCTGACATTATTCATGATAATGATGTACAAATTTTAAATCCTGATTTACATATTTGTACCTTAGCCGAAGATGCAGAATTGAACATGCGTATTAGCGTGTCCAACGGTCGAGGTTATGCACGTAGCGAATACAATAAGAGTGATGATATGCCAATTGGTGTATTACCAATCGATTCAATATATACACCAATTGAAAAAGTGAATTATCAAGTTGAAAATACACGTATTGGTCAAAAGAATATATTTGATAAATTGACTTTAGACATTTGGACAGACGGATCAATTAGTCCAGAAAAATCTTTAAGTTTAGCTGCAAAAATATTGACTGAACATTTAAATATCTTTGTTAACTTAAACGATGAAGCACGCGAAGCAGAAATCATGGTTGAAAAAGAAGAAGCAGAAAAAGAAAAAGTTCTTATCATGACAATTGAAGAATTAGACTTATCTGTTCGATCTTACAACTGCTTGAAACGTGCTGGAATTAATACAATTCAAGAACTTACAAATAAAACTGAAGCTGAAATGATGAAAGTTCGTAACTTAGGACGTAAATCATTATCAGAAGTTAAAGGCAAATTAGATGATCTAGGCCTAAGTCTGAAAGACGACGAATAATAGATCATTAGGGTTTATTTTACAAGAAATGGAGGAATCTTAATGGCATACCGTAAATTAGGACGTACAAGTACACAACGTAAAGCATTACTACGTGATTTAACGACTGATGTAATTATCAACGAACGTATCGAAACAACAGAAGCTCGTGCTAAAGAAGTTCGTAAAACTGTTGAAAAAATGATTACATTAGGTAAGAAAGGTGACTTAGCTTCTCGTCGTAAGGCAGCTTCATTCTTACGCCGCGAATTAGCTGATGCTCGTATTGAAGATGACGAAGTAATTATTGAATCAGTATTAGATCGTTTATTCGATAATTATGCTAACCGTTATGAAAACCGTAATGGAGGTTATACTCGTATCCTTAAAAAAGGACCACGACGTGGTGACGCTGCTCCAATGGTAATCTTAGAGTTAGTTTAATAATTTAATAAGAACCAATAGTTTAGTCACTTAATGATGGAGAGTGTTATGATCAATAATTTGGTCTAGCTCTAATGCACAAGCAATGTTTATTGCTTAGATTGGAGGGGATTTTCTCCTCCAATCCATGTGCTTCTATCGTAAGTGCTTTTTTTATAGTTAAGTATATGATTGTTTTGAGAAAAGAATCGAATTAAATGGTATATTTACCTATGAAAAAATCAGAAAGATGTGTCGCGAAAGGAAGATAATAATGAAAAGTCCTATCATCGAGTTAAAAGATATATCATTTCAATATCAAGGCGTAGAGTCTTTTGCTTTGACGAATGTTAATCTGACCATCAATAAAGGGGAATGGGTTGCATTAATCGGACCAAACGGATCAGGGAAGTCAACTTTAGCAAAAATTATGAATGGTCTTTTGGTGCCTGAAAGTGGAAAAGTATTTATCAATGGTAAATTACTAGATGAAGAAACCGTTTGGGAAGCTAGAAGATCTGTCGGAATGGTCTTTCAAAATCCTGATAACCAATTTGTTGGGGCAACGGTTGAAGACGATGTTGCTTTTGGTCTAGAAAACAATGGAGTTGAACGTCTAGAGATGATTCAACGTGTTGATGAAGCACTTCAACAAGTTAGAATGTCTGATCATAAAAAGAAAGAACCCGCTCGTTTATCTGGTGGGCAAAAACAAAGAGTGGCACTTGCAAGCGTCATTGCTTTACGACCAGATGTAATTTTACTAGATGAAGCAACGGCGATGTTAGATCCTTTGGGTCGCGAAGAAGTGATTGAAGCAATTGAGAAAGTAAAAGAACAATATGATTTAACTGTTATCTCTATCACACATGATATCGATGAAGCTTCCAAAGCAGATCGAATTATTGTGATGAAAGATGGCGAAAAGAAAAGTGAAGGTGTTCCTGCCGATATCTTTAATTTAGGTGAAGGTCTCATTGATATGGGACTAGATTTACCATTCACACAGAAGTTGAAACATGCTTTAATGGAGCGTGGAGTAGATATACCGGATGAATATTTTGATGAGGAGGCTTTATTACAATGGATAATCCAATCGTATTTAACAATGTAGATCATATTTATAATGCGGGTAGTCCATTTGCCGTTTCTGCATTAAAAAATGTGAACTTAAGTATTCCTAAAGGAAAGATTACTGCCATTATCGGACATACTGGGTCAGGAAAATCAACACTTATCCAACATCTAAACGTGTTGTTACGACCAACGCATGGTACTGTAAAGATTAATGATGTAGAAATTACTGCTGATTCAAAAAATAAAAATTTAAAAGCACTGAGAAAACAAGTCAGTGTTGTGTTTCAATTTCCAGAGTCTCAGTTATTTGAAGAAACCGTCTTAAAAGATGTCATGTTTGGACCTTTAAACTTTGATGTATCCGAAGAAGAAGCTGAACGCATTGCGCGTGAGAAACTGTCTTTAGTCGGTTTATCTGAGAATCTTTACGACCGATCTCCGTTTGACTTGAGTGGAGGTCAAATGAGACGTGTCGCTATTGCTGGTGTTCTAGCCTTGGAACCAAGCGTTCTCGTTCTTGATGAACCGACAGCTGGTTTAGATCCAGCGGGTCAGAAGTACATGCTAGAGATGTTTGTAAATTTACATCGCGAACAAAACATCACACTCGTTTTAGTAACACATCAAATGGAAGATGTGGCTTTATATGCCGATAATGTCATTGTGATGGAGAATGGAACAGTGGTTAAGACAGGAGAACCATTAGAAATTTTTAAAGATGAGGATAAACTAGACACATTACAATTATCTCTACCTCATTCGCTACAGTTTTTTAAAGATATTGATACTCAGTTAGAAACAACTTATATAAAAGAGACTCAACCGATTACAGTAGAGCAACTAGCAGATGAGATTGTAAAAATTAAACAATCTCGTACTCTAAAGAGTGAGGTGTCAGAAAATGTTTGATAAATTACTTTTAGGCCGCTATTTACAAGGTAATTCAATAATTCATGAATTAGATCCCCGCACTAAGTTATTAGGTAGTTTCTCTTTCATTGTGATTGTTTTTTTAGCAAATCATTGGCTAGCTTACTTACTCCTTGCAGCATTTGTATTTTTTGTCATCAAATTAAGTAATATTTCTATATCTTACTTTTTACGTGGAATTCGACCAATGTTGTGGATTATTATGTTTACCGTTATATTTCAGATGTTATTTACTGTGGGAGGAACGGTTTATTTCCAATTAGGTCCGATAACAATTACATCTTTAGGGGTAATCAATGCGATTTATATCTTTATGCGATTAGTCTTAATTATTATGATGTCAACCATCTTAACTCTTACAACAGCACCATTAGAATTAACAGATGGTATTGAACACTTATTAAGACCGTTGTCTCGTTTAGGTTTTCCATCACACGAAGTGGCGTTAATGCTCTCCATTGCTTTACGTTATGTTCCTACTTTGATGGATGAAGCGCAAAAGATTATGAATGCTCAAAGAGCTCGAGGGGTAGAATTCGATGAAGGTAGTTTCATTGACCGTGTTAAGGCTATGGTACCCATCTTAATTCCACTGTTCGTTAGCGCATTTAACCGGGCTGATGAGATGGCGATTGCCATGGAAGCTCGAGGTTATCGAGGTGGGGAAGGTCGGACAAAATATAGACAATTAAAATTCTCAAAAATAGATGCTTATGCACTCTTAACTTTATTATTAGTAACAACGGCGTTAATTGCGATTCGAATATTTATTTGATAATTTGTAATTGGAGGTAAACTGAATGACGACACGTTATGCGTTAAAAATTCAATATGACGGCACTAACTATGTCGGCTATCAAGTGCAACCAAATGGGCCATCGATACAAGAAGCTTTGCAAAAGGCCTTACATATAATGGCAAAGGCTAAACCCGGGGAATTAATTAAGAATTCAACATCGGGAAGAACTGACTCTGGTGTTCATGCACTCGGACAAGTCATCCATGTCGATTATCCAGCTAAAATACAGCCTAAATCAATGCGTAAGGCATTGAACAGTATCTTAGACCAATCTATTCGAATCGTCGATGTAGCGCAAGTATCGGATGAATTTCATGCTCGCTATCATGCCATCGGTAAAGAGTATCAGTATCGGATAGATATTAATGATTTTCCCGATCCGTTCAAGCGATTATACACGAGTCATCATCCGTATGCTTTTGATTTGGAACGAATTCAAGAGGCGCTTAAGATTATTGTTGGTGAACATGATTTTACAAGTTTTTGTTCTACGAAAACTGACATTGAGAATAAAGTGCGCCATGTGTTAGAAGCTGAAGCTTGGATAGATGAAGCGAAGAACGAATTAGTCTTCCGATTTTATGGAAAAGGTTTTTTATACAATATGGTTCGTATACTGGTTGGAACTCTCCTTCAAATTGGAGATGGCTTAAAGCCAGTGGATGAGATGCAAAGGCTATTAGAAGTAAAAGACCGAAATGAAGCGGGACCAACAGCGCCACCGAATGGCCTGTTCTTAATGCGTGTTGATTATGAAGTGGATCCATTTAAATAACTTTCAAACTGACCTATGAGTGAAGCTCATAGGTTTTTTTATTCACAAAAAAATACCTGACTGAAATATTAGCCAGGAACAAAATTATTTAGAATATTGAAAAACTTCTCTAGGTGTTCCGTCTTCAATGATAATATCACCGCAATGTTGAAAACCAAATTTTTCGATTAAAGCAATCATAGAAGTATTCTTTCGATGGGTATCGATTTTTATATTGTCGTAATGATCTATGACATACTGCATACAAAAGCTTCCGGCACCATTAATCTGTTGATTAGAAGCAATTCGGTGAATAGTAACATAAGGACGATCATTAAGCCACTCGCCATTGATCTCTTGATAGGTTGGATCTTCGCCACTTTGAATACACATTGTCGCAACAATTGTTTCCTCTGGTAAGTCCGTTTGGTCCTGATCGTCTATCACACAAACATAACTATGGTTATTTAAGATATCAGTTTCAATATCACTAGCTGCCGGATAATGATTTGGCCATTGAATATTGTTCCCATTCTTTCTTTGTAATTGTCTGCCGTATTCAATCACTTTCATAACTTCAGGAATTTCATTTTTCTTCGTTTGTCTTATGTACATTATTACCCTCTTTTCGATTTTTGTGGTATGTTTATAAAGTATTTAAATTAATTTAACCATTTAAACATTCAATTAATATTTATTAAATGGTATCATATGAGTAGCTAATTATTAGTATAATTAAGGAGAGAAATTAATGCAATATATTACTGAGAACCAAGCAATCCGTTTAGCCGCTGATTATATCAAAGATCCAGCCCAAAAATATATCGTTTATAATATCCGTCGTCGTAATTACTTATTACACGATTATTATAAATTCTTCTTCCGTTTTAGCCGTCGTGAATCGGTTTGGAATACACCATTGTTTAATATTGAAGACATTGCATCTGATTTAACCAATGAAGAAACAGTTGCGAAAGAAATCTTTGCAACTATCAACAAAAATGTGGATGATACGTTAAGTTTAAAACATAAGAAAGATTTTTCACTTAGAGATTGTGAAGTATTATTAAACTATTACTTTAATGGTAAAACTTATATCGCATTCTACGATTATTATTTAGGTCGCGTTGTATTAATTAAAGAACGTGATAAATCGAATGATTTCGGTGAATTAATTGGAAGTCGATACCAATTAATCGGTAACTTGCATACCATTATTAATAAATCAATTGAACTTTCGGATGGCTTACTAGAAAGATTCATGAGTGAGTTAATCAATGATTTTACACCAATTAGAGAAATTGATGGTTTTGAAGAGTTAAACACAACGCTTCATGCATATATCGTTGAAGAGATTAGTAAAATTGACTCATGGGTTAAAGAAGAAAAAACAAAAGCATAATCATATAAGAAAAGGCAGAAGAACATGAAGTACTTCTGCCTTTTGTGTATCTACGATTACTTATTTTGCAATATTTCGAACAAATTCGCGCATGTCAGAAACCTCTATAGTAGTATCGTGTAATCTTTCTGCCTCTAGTAAACCTTCAATTGCTGGTGGATACGGGATATTTGATAATTCATTTAATTTATCTAAAAGTTCTCGATCTGTTAACGTTTCAGCTTCAACACCAAGCGCAACTAAAACAGCCTCAGGAAATTTGTAAGGGCTGGCAGTTGAAACAATAACAGCAGGGTTCGTTGAAAGTCCTTCTTGGTTGAGATTGCGCCATGCTCTAGAAGCCACTGCTGTGTGGGTATCCATAATATAGCCGGTTTTTCTGTAAACAATATTAATTTCCTCTTTAGTTTGAGCTTCGGTCACATAGTCAGATAGGAAACTTGAAAAATGCGCCTGCTCCTCGTCTGTTAAAGTATAGTGACCCTTAGTGTCTAATTGTTCCATTAAGTCGCTTAAACGCTCGCTATCTTCATTTACAGCATGATAGACGAGACGTTCTAAATTACTAGAAACTAGAATGTCCATTGAAGGAGAAATCGTTAATATAAAGTCACGTTGACGGTTATATTCACCGTCTTGGAAGAAATCATAAAGCACTTTATTATCATTTGAAGCACACAGTAGTTTACCAATTGGTAGACCTGAACGTTTAGCGTAGTAACCAGCGAGTATATTACCAAAATTCCCTGTGGGTACACTAAAATCAATTTCACTGCCTGCATCAATCTTCCCTTGCTTCACAAGTTGAGCGTATGCATAAAAATAATACACAATTTGTGGGACTAAACGGCCGATATTCATAGAATTTGCTGAAGAAAATTGGCTGTCAGACGATTGAAGTTCATCACGCAGAACTGAATCATTAAATAAGTTTTTCACTTCAGTTTGGGCATCATCAAAGTTTCCAACGATAGAAACTACGTGTGTATTATCTCCTGTTTGCGTAAGCATCTGTTGCTCCTGAATGGAACTCACACCACCCTTAGGATAGAAGACGATGATTTTAGTTCCGGGAACATCTGAGAATCCAGCCATTGCTGCTTTACCAGTATCACCAGAGGTCGCCGTTAAGATTAGGATATCATTGTAATTATTATTAATCTCAGCAGAAGTTTTCATTAAGTGGGGTAATATCGATAAGGCCATATCTTTAAAAGCAATCGTTGATCCATGGAATAATTCCAGGTGATAATGCTTCTCATCAATGTCTACTACCGGTGCAATCACTTCTGTGTCAAATTTATTATCATAGGCTAATTCAATACAACGTTTTAGCTGCTTGTCCGAAAAGTCGGATAGAAATGGTTTTAAAATAAAGTGAGCCATTTCTTGATAAGTATATTGACTGAGTATTTCCCAATTTAAGTCAAAACTTGGGAAGGATTCTGGAACGTATAAACCACCATCGGTAGCAAGTCCTTGGAGTATAGCTTGAGAGGGTGTTACGATGTTCTTCGAGTTACGGGTACTTTTATAATTCATATTCTCACCTTTTTCTCATTTTATATCATTCAAATTATACTGAAAAAGTTTACTTTCAGCAATGTTTAAGTAAAAATTCAATAGAATTATATAAACCTGAATAATTCATACTTTTAAATATTGAGTTATTCTAGTCGTTATTTTTCAATTTTGGATCACTTTATCGAAATTAAAATATTTTAATCGATTTTCTAAGCTAAAGAAAAACTTTTTAGTCTCATC
>NZ_JBGQQY010000035.1:0-21497 GCF_045528545.1 Ruoffia sp. FAM 26254 | reverse complement strand
CATACCAACCCGGAAAGTCGAACTGGGAACAGTAAATATTCGACTTCTGCGCTTCATAACGAGCGTTGATAATTTCCAGGAGTAATGTGGATTCTTCACTTGTGAGCTCATATAAGAGCCATTCATCAAGGATGAGAAGATCAACTTTGATAAGCTTTTTCATTAATTTGGTATAACTACCATCAGCTTGGTGTGTCGCAATTTTAAACTCCTCTAATAGATTAGGCAAGCGAGTATAACGAACGGTGTAAAATTGCCTGCAGGCCTGAACGCCGAAAGCGGTAGCTAACCATGTCTTTCCAGCTCCCGATACACCTTTAAAGATGATATTGCGACCGTCTAAGATATAATCTCCAGCTGACAACTTCATGAGTAATTCTCTGTCTAGTTTACGATCTGCATCATATTGGATACCCTCTATAGCGGCTTTCACGGTGAATTGTGCTTGTTTTAGTAATCGATTCAATTTATTGCTTTTACGTACGGAATCTTCTTGATCAATCATGATTCCCAATAATTCATCAAAAGTAAGATCCTTGTATGCTGGGTTTGACAGTAAGGTTTCATAAGCTTCTGCCATACCTGAGAGTCTAAGCTGTTTTAGTTTATCATAATTTTGTTGATTCATTTATTTCTACCTCCATAATATGATGCCCCTCTAGTAAAACCATATTTTTCCTTCATCTTTCTAGATTTTGGTTCTGTTAATTTTTCTTCATCCTGTTTTTTATTTGATTGAATAATGGTTTGCACACTTTTGACCGTCGGTCGATTGGTAGCTTTTAATACATCTTTACAGGCTTGTTCGATTTCATAATTGGTATATTTTCTTTCCAACTTCTTTAAAGTGAAGATTGCGTTGAGGGCTTGCTTTTCAACTTCATAAGTCTCAAGTAAAAAATTTACAATCGTTAGAGTGGAATCACCTATACTTGCTGCCCATTTTAATCCCTCTTCAGGCGTTTGTTCGATATACAATCGATGATTCTGAGGCATATGTTCTTTTAAGGTAGAGAACTGTCCGTATTTTCCATATAATGTTTGATGAGAAGCTGCTCTTATGTGATTAAAATAGATTTCAATTGTACTGTCTGAAATTTTCACATCTACTTCCTTACCTATTAGTTCATAAGGGACAGAATAAAACATACTGTGAATAGAGATATGGTAGTCTGGACGTACTTTAGCGGTACGCCATTCAGACATTCGATAAGGAGTGGCTGGGAGAGGAGAAAGTGCGAATTTCTCTTCTTCTAAAAAGGCAGACCATCTGGAACCATTTCGGTTCTGGAAGGGTCTGTTATTTAAATAGTCTAACTTTTTCCAGATTTCATCGTTCAATTCTTCGATTGAGAAAAACTTCATGTTCCTTAAACCTTGAATAATCCATGTGGACACAATATTTACTGAACCCTCTACACTCGCCTTATCTTTAGGGGAACGAACGCGTGCGGGTAAAATAACTGTGTTATAGTGGTCAGCCATCTCTGCATAAGTCTTATTTAAGATAAGTTCTTTACTCGTATGTTTAGTAACGCCTGTCTTCAAATTATCAGGCACAAGGATTTGTGGTGTTCCTTCAAAAAATTCGAAGGTATGCTGATGAAGTCGAATCCAAGACGGTAAATCCATGCGATAAGAACCTTCTACGTAAAACATTTGAGAACAAGGTAAAGTAGCGATAAATATATACACCTTTCTATTTTCACCCGTATCAGGATCAATAACTGACAACGTCTGACCTGCCCAATCAACCTCCAATATTTCTCCAGGTTTTCGGCGAATGCGCATCGTTGCCTTATATTTCATCGCATAATTGTGATAATGTTCAGCGAAAGTTCGATAAGCATAAGGTATTTTCCCTACACTCTTTGCTTCTCGTACATATTCATCATGCAATAAAGTCAAAGTAACATTAGGTCTTGCTAATTCTTTATGGACATATTCGAAGTCCATGACATGCCGCCCGCTATTCTCCTGTTTCTTTTCAGGGTAAAGGAAATCTTCCAGCCATGGATCAGTGATTCCTTCATCCAACGGGATGATGATACCTCTCTTTTCTGCAAGTTTAATCACCTCCGTTACTTTTTGCCGTGAGTGCTGTGTAATCGTAGCTATACTTCTAAGCGATACGCCTTCACTATGTAATTCCAAAATCTTTCGATAAGGGAACATACAAAAACCTCCTATATATCTTATTGTCACGCTCACCTTTCTAAAAGATGTAAACGTGCTCAATAAGTATACAGGAGGATATATAAGTTTTGGTAAATTCTTCCGCAAAGAGTGGTAAAACTGTCCGCAATCACTGGTAAAAAGAACCGCAGGATTGGTACAAATTAAATGCAATAATCACTCAAATTGAGGACTGGCTATTGGAAGAATATCCGGATCTTCAGGTCGGCTCAAGCACGGTACGGTCGTATATCAAATATCTGAGAGATCAGTATGCGATCCCTAAACGTAAAAAAATCCGGCAATATGAAGCCATTCCCGAAGTAGAGATGGGTGCGCAAATCCAAGTGGATTGGGGTCAAACGAAGCAAAAGAGAAGAAGCAAAGAAAAAATCTAGCTGTATTTTATCTCTTTTGTTTTATCGCATAGCCGCTACAAATATCTTGAATGGTTGGACCGGCCCTTTACAACACAAGATACCATTCGTTCGCATGAAAATGCCTTTCGTCACTTGGGCGGAATGCCTGAAGAAATGGTTTATGACCAAGACAATTTAATCGCGGTCAGCGAGAACGCCGGAGACCTTTTACTCACCCAAGTCTTTCAAGCATATCAACAAGCCTTAGGTTTTGATGTTTACTTGTGCCGCGGGTCAGATCCCGAAACAAAAGGAAAAATTGAACGTGTCGTCGGTTATGTAAAGGCTAACTTCGCAAAGAATCGGGTCTATGATGGACTTGATGACTGGAATGAGAAATCTCGTTCCTGGCTGGAACGCACAGGAAATCATAAAGTACACGGCACAACGAAAAAGAGACCAGATTCAGTGTTCCTTCTGGAAAAAGCACACTTGAAACCAGTCTCTTCAATCAAACACAAAGATATATCTTTCAGAAATAGTATAACAGCTACCGTAAATAAAGACAATACGATTCGCTTTAGAGGGAACCGCTATTCAGTACCGCTTGGTACCTATACAACCGTCGCTTCAAATCAAGTCTATCTTCAAGAAGACGGCCAAGAATTGGTTATTCTACATAAGATTACTGGTGATGAGATTGCGCGGCACACCCTTTCTTTAGAAAAAGGTAAATTGATAAAAAATCGCAACCACGGTCGTGATCGGGAAAAAACACTGCAAAAATACCGCACAGCCATGATTGACCTATTCGAAAAAGAAGAGGCAGCCATTCTCTTTATTGATAAAATAACGGAAAAGTATAAACGGTATGTACGCGATCAGTTTATGGTCTTGGAAAAGAGCATTCAAACATACCCCCAAGAACGGGATGCGGCACTCGCATATTGTATTGAAAATGAACTATGGAGCGCCAATGATTTTAGAGACGTCGCTGCTTATTTAAACCAGCACAAGCCGAGAGATATTCCAAGAGGAATCGAATCAATCTCTTCGACTGCTTCATCAGGTATTCAAGTATCCACACGCTCAATCAGTGAGTATGTCAAAATTTTGGGCGGTGAAGTGAATGAGTAATGGCTTGGAAGATTTACAGCAGGCCTTTAAACAGCTGCGATTATCTGAGGTTTCGCTTGAGCTTCCTGCATTCATGCGAGAGGCTGAGCAAAAATCTTGGACTTATTATGAACTGTTAAACCATCTCTTGAAATACGAACTAACAAAGCGAGAAGAGAAAAACAAAGCCCGTCGCTTAAAATGGGCGAAATTCCCTTATCAAAAGACGCTTGAGGACTATGATTTAAGTGAGCAGACAAGCCTCAGTGAGCGGCAAATGCGCCAGCTGATGGAAATGAATTGGTTAGAGCAGCAATACAACCTCATTCTTCTTGGACCGCCCGGTGTCGGCAAGACGCATTTAGCGGTCGGCGTTGGATTAGAAGCGATCGAGCAAGGGTATCAAGTCATGTTTCTCCCGATGGGAGAACTGACAACGATTCTGAAAACAAGTGACTATACACGGAAATCACAGATTGCATTAAATCGGATTAAAAAATCTGACTTAGTGATCATCGATGACTTGATGTATATGGCTATGGATCCAATGGAGGCAAACCAGTTCTTTCAGCTGGTTGACTACTTATATGAATGAATATTGCCACCAAATAGTTCCAGCTCTGCCTTTTTTAGACCCAACATTGCCTTAAATAGACCCAGCTCTGCCATTAGAGACCCACTATATCGATAACCTCTTGTATACTATTATTTAAGTACCTTAAACGGTATGAATATAATAATACAGGAGGTTATTTGTAGTGGAATATCGAAAAATTTTGGAACACTACTTCAATGGTATGTCCCAAAAACGATTCAAGTTGTAGTCAATAGTTCACGTAATACAATTCGTGAAATTGTTAATCGAGCTAAAATGAGAGCGTTATCAGAGTTGTCAGATGAGATGACGGATCAATGGCTCGAGGAATTTCTATTTCCTGAGAAATTGCCGGAGTCAAAAGGTTATATGACAGAGGATTGGGAGTATGTCCATAAAGAGCTCGGCAAAAAACATATGACATTAAGCTTATTACATAAAGAATATTGTCAAAAGGCAGAGGCTCAACAAAGCATTCCTTATGCTTATAGAACCTATTGCCGGCATTTGAGTACGGCGATGGGTTTCGTCCAATAGTGCGGAACTTTCGTCCGGTAAATGCGGAGTAATCGTCCACTGAGTGCGGAAAGTATCGTCCATCCTATTAATTTATCGAAGAAGCCATAAAATCAAAAGAACAGAACACATCATGAGCTCTGTTCTTGATCTTAAACAAGATAATAGTTTATTTGTATTCTCTCAAAGTTTGTTTAAATAACTCAATGGCCAAATTATCTATCCCGTCAGCCGAAGGCTATCCTTCGTCGTCTAAGTAATAAGGTAGTAGTAATGAGGATAGATGTAAGCCAATGTCTTCTAAAAGGTATACCGCAAGTAAAAAAACAATTCGAGTTTTAATTTCAATCGGAATCATTTCGTGCTTTCCAGACCATGGCGCTCCCGCATAGATACTTCGCCATCGACTAAGATTTGGTGAGAATTGTGCTTGATGCGATCCAGAATCGCGTCAGCTAACTGAGTATGTTTAATCTTCTCATGCCAACCTTCAGGTGAAAATTGTGAACAGAATATGGTAGAAGTTTGTTTTAATCGTGCTTCAATAATCTCAAATACATGGACACTATCTTCTAAAGATAAATCCATCAGTAGCCATTCATCAATGATAAGTAGTTCAATTTTCGTATACTTTTTAATCAGCTTACGATAAGAACCATCAGCCTCATATTTCGCTAAAGCTAACTCGTCAATTAATTCTGGGAGACGAATGTATTTTACTTTTCTAAATTGACGACAGGCTTGAATACCGAAGGCATTGGCGATCCAGGTTTTTCCATTTCCAGAAGCACCCATTAAGATAATATTTTGGTGATTTTCAATATATCCTCCTTGCGCGAGTTTAGAAATAAGGTTTTTATCGAGGTGGCGATCTGGATAGTATTCGATCCCTTCAATAGAGGCATTTGGCTCACTAAATGTTGCTTGTTGAATTAAACGATCTAATTTATTCGATTTACGACGGGCAGATTCAGCGTCTACTAATAACTCAAATCGTTCCTCGAATCCTAAGGATTGGATAGATTCATCGCTTGTCTGTTGTTCATATAAGTCCGCCATTCCGCTTAATCGCATAGCTTTTAACTTTTCAAGTGTTTGTTCATTTCTCATTTATTTTTTCCTCCAAAATAGGCTACACCGCGGACAAATCCATATTTGCTATCCGTTTGCTCCTCCATAATTGATGCTTTCGAATCAGTATTTAAAGCTTTCTTGCGTTTCTTTGCACGACTGAGAATGGATTTTAGTAATGAGTTTGTGGGCTCTTTTGCGACAGACATCAATGTGTGGCAGCCAGCTTCTAACTCTTCTAACGAAGATTTAGAGGCTATATTTCTTAATGTAGCGAGTAATTTCAGGGCTTTCTTTTCAACGTTATTGGAAAGAATATAATCGACATAGTCGTAAGTGCTTGGGCCAATATCCTCTGCCCATAATAAATTTTCTTTGGGAGT
This sequence comes from Ruoffia sp. FAM 26254, assembly GCF_045528545.1. Lineage (NCBI taxonomy): Bacteria > Bacillati > Bacillota > Bacilli > Lactobacillales > Aerococcaceae > Ruoffia > Ruoffia sp. FAM 26254. The sequence goes on along the minus strand of NZ_JBGQQY010000035.1, from coordinate 15,282 downwards.
ATGAGTTAAATAACGACGGTGATTATCAGGCATATGATCGATATTTGAAGAGTATTGACCAATGTCGCCTCGAAGTCGTTTATGAGATGCAATTCGATGTTCATTGAAGTACACTTCTATTAGGTTATCAGTTATTCTTACTTCTACTTCGTCATTGACATATTCATAAGGTACGGAATAAAACATACGCTCCACCTGAATATGGTAATCTAATTGGACTTTAGATATCCGCCATTGAGACTGTGTAAAGCGCGGGTGACGAAGGGAACCTAAGAACGGAAGTTCTTCTTCCTGAAAGACTGTAGACCTTGAACCAGGTCTTTTTTGAAAAGCTTCTTGATTCAATACTTGCGTCTTTTCAGAAATTGCCTGGTTCAATTCTTTTAAACTAAAGAACGTTTCATTTCGCAAGGCGGCGATGACTTGACGGCTGATAAAACCAACATTTCCTTCAACCGACGCTTTATCCTTTGGAGCTCTTACACGTGCGGGGACAATAGTGAATCGGTAATAATCACTTAATTGTCGATACCCTTCATTTAAGAGAGGCTCTGAATAATCCGTTTTAGTCACACCAGTTTTTAGATTATCCGAAACAACTGTTTCAGGTACTCCTTGAAAAAACTCTAAGGCATGTATATGAGCTGTTAACCAATTATCTGTTTTCATGTCATAAAAACCCTCGACATAACTATATTGGCTAAATGGCCAGGTGGCTACGAAAATATATACTTTGAGTTCCTCTCCATTCTCACTATTTTTAACGGATAATGTACTGCCAGCCCAATCGACTTCAAGGATTTCACCAGGTTTGCGATGAATAGGCATGGTTAATTTATATTTCTTACCATATTGTCCATATTTCTCGCAAAACGTTCTATAAGCATAAGGTACCTTGTTCTGCATTCTTGCTTCGTGTTCATACTCTTTATGCAAAAGTTTGAGTGTGACATTCTTTTTTAGCAGTTCCTTATGAATATAAGCCCATTCGGGATCGAAATACCCACGTTGATTAGCACTTTTCTCAGGGAATAGGTAATCTTCCAACCAAAAATTGGTCATTTCCCCAGTAAGTTTTTCTAAGCCTTTGGCTTTAGCTTGTTTCACCACCTCTCTAATTTTGTCTCTTGAATGCCCAGTGCTAGAAGAGATCGTACGTTGAGAAATCCCTTGTAGGTGCATTTCAAGAATTTTATGATAATTGATCATAAAAATAACCTCCTGTAACTTATTTGTATGAAAACACATACATAAAATAAGTATACAGAAGGTTTGTTGAATTGGACGATTATTTTCGCACTCTATGGACTTTTTCTCCGCATTCAATGGACGAAAGTTCCGCACTAATGGACGATTCCTAGTGCCGTATTCATTGTGAATAAACACTCATATATAATCTCCTTCATTTATTTCAGATTTGAATTCATTATTTTAATTATATTGTTAATGGTAAAATTGCTTTTGTTAGATAATATTAATTATAATTGTCAGTTTGATTCTATTAATATTACTGTCATTGATTCGAGTATTTATATTTTTAAAGCATAGTTGTTATGAAAATTATTTAATATGTAGTATATAGTATTTTTGAGTGGTAGATACTCTTTTTACCAAGACATAGATTTGCTATAATAACATATAGTGAATTAAGAATTTATTTAAGGAGTAATGAATGAATATAACAGTTGTAGGTTTAGGATATGTAGGACTATCTAATGCAGTCTTACTAGCACAACATAATAACGTAAGAGCACTTGAGATTGTTGAGAGTAAGGTTGATTTGATTAACCAAGGTCTCTCTCCAATCAAGGACAAAGAGATTGAGGAATTCTTAGCTAAGGGTAATCTTCAATTAGAAGCAACTTCAGACAAAGACTATGCTTATGGCCATCAACCTCAATACGTGGTTGTCGCTGCACCAACTGATTATGATGATATCAATGATCAGTTCAATACGGCTATCTTAGAGGGTGCTTTAGAAGATGCCTTGGAATATGCACCTGAAGCGACGATTATTATTAAGTCGACAATTCCTGTAGGCTATACTAAGCGTATTAATAAGAAGTATGGGACAGATAGAATCATCTTCTCTCCTGAGTTTTTACGTGAAGGGAAAGCTTTATATGATAACTTGCACCCATCACGTATTATTGTGGGGGAAGTATCCGACCGTGCCCAGAATTTCGCTGATTTAATGCTTGAAGGGGCTGAAGAAGATGATGTTGAAGTTCTATTAATGCCTTCAACGGAGGCTGAAGCAGTTAAGTTATTCTCTAATACATATCTTGCTTTACGAGTGTCTTATTTCAATGAATTAGACACGTATGCTGAGTCTAAAGGGTTAGATACTAACTCAATTATTGACGGAGTTAGTCTAGATCCACGTATTGGAGACTATTACAATAACCCTTCTTTTGGTTACGGTGGTTATTGCTTACCAAAAGATACAAAGCAAATGCTAGCTAACTATAAGGATGTACCAAACAATTTAATTCGTGCGATTGTAGATTCTAACGTAACACGTAAAGAGTTCATTTCGAGCCAAATATTGAAACAGGAGCCAAAAGTTGTCGGTATCCATCGTTTAACAATGAAGACAGAATCTGATAATTTTCGACAAGCAGCGATTTTTGACATTATGAAGCAAATTCGTGCTGAAGGTGTTGAAGTGGTTATTTACGAGCCAACAATCAAAGAAGAAACCTTTGAAGGATATAAGGTTGTTAAGGATTTGGAAATATTCAAGTCAATAACGAGCAGTATTTTAGCGAACCGTATATCCGAAGATATTCAAGATGTGAGCCATAAGATTTATACACGTGATGTATATAATAATAATTAGATTTATTTGTAATATTAATTTATGGGGCTTCATTTTTTGTGAAGTTCCTTTATTTTATAGTTATTAAGAAGGAGAATGATTATGTCAAAAGTACGTAAGGCAGTGATCCCAGCTGCTGGATTGGGAACACGTTTTTTACCTGCAACAAAAGCGATTGCGAAGGAGATGCTTCCAATTGTAGATAAACCAACGATTCAATTTATTGTGGAGGAAGCCATTGCTTCAGGGATTGAAGATATTATTGTAATTACTGGTAAAGGCAAACGTCCAATCGAAGATCATTTTGATGCGAATTTTGAATTAGAGTATAATTTGCAAGAAACCGGTAAGGATGAATTGCTTGCCTTAGTGGAAGAAACAACGGAGATTCGATTGCATTTTATACGTCAGAAACGCCCTAAGGGCTTAGGGGATGCAGTCTATCAAGCACGTTCATTCGTTGGTAATGAGCCATTTGTGGTCATGTTAGGGGATGATATCATGGTTGATGATGTCCCTTTAACCAAGCAATTGATTGATAATTACGACAAGATGAAAGCATCAACGTTAGCGGTCATACCAATACCCCATGAAGAAACGTCTAAGTACGGTGTGATTGATCCGACATCTGAAGTAGAAGAGGGAATCTATGCGGTTAAGAGCTTTGTTGAAAAGCCTGAGCCTGAAGATGCACCAAGTAACCTTGCCATCATTGGTCGTTACTTATTGAAGCCAGAAATATTTAATATTCTTGAAACGCAAGCACCAGGGCGAGGTGGTGAAGTACAATTGACAGATGCGATTGATACTTTAAATCAGACGCAACGTGTCTTTGCCTTAGAGTTCAAAGGGAAACGTTATGATGTAGGAAATAAATTAGGGATGTTAGAGGCAAATATCGAGTATGGGCTACAACATCCGGAACTGAAGGATGGATTGAAGGATTATTTGATGAGTGTTGTGGAACGCTTTTAATTACAGTAGAATGTTCGTTAGTGTTGGTGAAGGAGATCCTTTCATTAACCCTTTTTTATTATTTCTATGTAAGTAACATATAATATATGTAAGTTATTTATATTGTGTATATCGTTCATAGGGCGGAGTTATTTTGTTATAATGAGGTAAGTCTTAGATAGTAAATAAATTGGGGTTAGGTGAATTGATAATGAAGAAAGTTCTAATTACAGGAAGAAATAGTTATATAGGGAATAGGCTTGCTGCATGGTTAGCTCTCTGGCCAGAAAAGTATCAAGTTGATAAGGTATCCTTGCAAACTGATAAGTGGCAAGATATCGACTGGAGTGGTTATGATTCAATTATCCATGTGGCGGGGATAGCACATAATTCATCAAATAAGTCATTAGAAAATTTGTATTATTCAGTCAATCGTGATCTAACTGTGCAAGTGGCCAGCAAGGCTAAAAAAGAGGGTGTAAGGCATTTTGTTTATATGAGTAGTATGATTGTCTTTGGGACTGATCAAGCTGCTATTAGACAAGATACAGTGCCTCAGCCAGATAATTTCTATGGGGATAGTAAGTTGCAAGCTGAGCGCGAGTTAGAGCGATTGGAATCCGAGGATTTTCGAGTGGCTTATGTTCGTCCGCCAATGATTTATGGGCATGAATCGAAAGGGAATTATCCTAGACTTTCTAAGTTAGCTAAAGTTACACCACTTTTCCCTGATTATGATAATAGACGTAGTATGTTACATGTAGATAACTTATCAGAGTTTCTAAGGTTAGTTATTGATAACCAGGACCGAGGTTATTACCATCCTCAAAATGTAGATTATGTCACAACAACGGATCTTGTTAAAGAAATTGCGAAGATATCCAATCATCGTATAGGTGTGACCAAGTTGTTTAATCCGTTGATTAAAAGCATGATGGGCATCAATGTCGTTAATAAAGTTTTTGGTGACTTGTATTACGAACAAGCAATGAGTGAGTATCATACAAATTATAATGTCAGAGGTTTTAGTGAGTCTGTGCGAGAGACGGAGTTGAGTTAGTAGAGTATTTTTTGAGGGAGAGTGGTATCTTAATCCTCCTTTTTTTGTATTCACTTCTGAAGAAATTTTGTTATTTTATGGTTCTACGATTTATGATATCAGTGAGATTAACTCACCAACATCATAAATTGAAGAACTCTATTTGATTTTCATAAATTTTATTTCATAATCGTGAGATATGACTTGTAATTATATTTCAAATGTTTATAATAAATTAAAGAAAGCGCTTCACTAATTTGGCGTGTAATTATAGTTAATCAGAAAGGAATGAAAGTGTATGGAGAGAAAAGGAAGTATGTCGGGTGTTTTGAAGGCGTTAGGGGTGTTTATGTTAGGTTTGTCACTTCTAATTACTAGCTTGCCAGTAGTGCAGGCTGAAGATGATTTCAAGTTTGGTCTAGAAATGTTGTTGTCTGATCACAAAGATTTACTTGAAGGGAAGCGAGTGGGGCTTGTAACGAATCCTACCGGAGTTGACCAGGATTTAAATACAACTGTTGATTTGTTATTTGAAGATTCTGATATTAAATTAACCGCTTTATATGGTCCAGAACATGGGGTTCGTGGGAATGCTGAAGCGGGGGAGTATGTTGAGTTTTATACGGATCCAGAAACAGAATTACCAGTATATAGTTTATACGGGGAGACACGTAAACCAAGTCAAGAGATGTTAAAAGATGTGGATCTACTCGTCTTTGATATTCAAGATGCGGGGGTAACTTATTATACTTACGTTTGGACGTTGTATAATATTATGGAAGCAGCCTCTGAAGAAGGGAAGCAAGTGGTCGTACTTGACCGTCCGAACCCGTTAGGTGGAGATTTAGTTGCAGGTCCAGTAGTTGTTGAAGAAGAACATTCTTCTTTTGTTGGCTTGAAGGATTTAGCGTTAGTTCACGGGATGACTTTTGGAGAGTTAGCACAGTATTTTAATGGGGAATTTGATTTGGGTGTTGACCTAGAAGTGGTTGAAATGCAAGGTTATGACCGAAGTGAATCTTATGCTGAACTAGATATTCCATTCGTAATGCCATCACCCAATATGCCAACAACCGATAGTATAGATGTTTACCCAATTACCGGATTATTTGAGACATTCGTGAATGTTTCCGAAGGTCGAGGCACAACAAAACCATTCCAATTGGTTGGCTCGGACTTTGTGAATGGTAAGGAATACGCCCAAGCATTGAATGACCTTAACTTAAGTGGTGTTAAATTCAGAGCAGCTGCCTTTACTCCCGCTCCTGGACAAAAGCTTGAAGGGAAGCTCGCTGAGGGGGTCGAAGTTTATGTGACAGACCGTGAAGAATATGATCCACTTTATACGGGTCTATCAATGATTCACGTGTTGAATAATCTATACCCAGATGAGATTGAGTGGCGTGAAGATCAATGGCTAGCTAAATTAACTGGTAAGTCGTCTATTGAAGAGGACTTGAAAGCAGGCCAGCCAGTGGAAGAAATCATCGCAAAATGGGACGAAAAATTACTATCATTTAAATCAACTCGTGAAGAATATCTTATCTACCCAAGTGGTGAAGAATAGACTATATGTGAGCACCTCCTTAGAAATTAATCTAGGGAGGTGTTTTTTACGTAAGGATGCTTTTACTCAAAGGAAGTCGCACTAGGCATAAAATAGATATTTTAGAAAAATAATGGTATCAAATTATAGTTAATTTGTTTGGTGTAAAGGAATTCTACATAGTTCATGATTATAGCGACTAGATAGCCCCAGTTGTTTGGACTTTAGCTCTACCAAGTGCGGAGAAAAGCTATTTCTAATCAGAAGGTGCTCCACCATTACTGGAAGAGATAGGGCGACTTACTTGATATTCTTTTAGCATAATTCTGCCTCAAATAATGTTTAATAACTATATAATTCCAACTATTTGTTAGAAGACATAATAATGAAATAGATAGAAATGATTTCTTATTAATGTAAAATAAGGGGCTTTTATTGAATATTACGTAGTAGCTTGCACTACCATAATGAAATGTCAGCTTGGGGTGGATGATTGAATTGGTCAAGCTGATGTTAGTCTAAATATGGGACATGTTAAATTGGGAGTTTAATGTATACTAAACATAAACCAATTGAACGGATGGAGTGTAAGACAATGAGAAAACGATATGATAAAGAATTTAAAATACACGCAGCAAAGTTAGCCGTCCAAACTGGAAAAGCTGCCACACAAGTAGCTAGAGAATTAGATGTAGCCGAACAAACGCTTCACAACTGTGTCAAAAAATATAAAGAAAGTGAAGACGGTTCAAACTTTATCGGCAGTGGGAACAGCGCACCAGAAGACAAAGCAGTGAAAGACCTTCAAAAGAAATTGCGTGATCTTGAAGAGGAAAACGCAATTTTAAAAAAGGCTATGGGTATCTTCGACAAAGACCAGAAGTAATTTATGACTTCATAGAATAGCACCGACACGAGTTTCGTATTATGAAGAGTTAACCCGCCAAATAAAAGAGTTTTATATTAATTCACGCCCTATTTATGGCAGTCTTAAAATTATGAAAAATTAAATCAAAAAAGAATAAATGTTTCTCAGAAAACAGTAACCCGAATTATGAAAGCGGAGGGAATTCGCTCAAAAAAGGTCAAGAAATATAAAGCGATAACGAATTCCAAACATTCCTTTCCGATTTATCCAAATTTACTGAATCAAAAATTTCAAGTGGACACTCCTGGAAAGGTTTGGGTCGGAGATATTACGTATATCCGCACGAATGAAGGCTGGCTATATTTAGCGACCATTATGGATTTATATTCGCGAAGAATACTAGGTTGGCATATGAGCCATCGAATGACAAAAGAGCTAGTCATCGTTGCGCTAAAGCGAGCGATTGGTAGACAAAAACCAACAGAAGGACTGATTCATCATTCAGATCGTACCAGCCAGTATGCGTCACATGAATACCGAGGAATTCTGCGTGAACACAACATGATTACGAGCATGAGCCGCAAAGGAAACTGTTACGATAAGGCCAGCAAGCGAAGCGCGTTAGCTTCAAATTAAATATTTTGGAATATCTCAATTTAATTTGTCCAATTTCTTAACATAGTATCAGTTCTCTCTTCCCAGTTGATTGTCATCTAATATCAATGATAATTTTTGATTATCCCTTGACTCATATAAAAAATATTTATATAATGAATTTGAAGAGTGCATAACAATATGAACGGCAATCGTATGATAGTCTATGAAGGTTTTTTCAATACTAATTAATCAAAAGGGAGGAGGCTGTAGTATTCTTAAATGTTTTTTTTTTGACTATCTGTCATTGAAAAGTCTCGAATTTGATTCGAGTATTTTTTTAAAGTAACTTGTAAACCATTGAACTATCCTCTAGAGTGGCATTCAGTTAATCAAAATAATTTATAAAGGAGTAAAACATATGAAGTTTATTAATAAATCAAGTCTTATCTTTATAGTATTATTATTAATGCTAGCCGTGTTGATGTCAGTAATACCTTCTCAATCTGTCGATGCTAAAGTGTTTGAAGGGATTGGACAAGGAAAGCATGGGGATGTAAAAGTAGAAGTGACGGTTGAAGATGAAAAGATTCAATCGATTGAGGTGCTTGATAGTCAGGAGAATGAAGTGCTCGCTGAACCGGTGTATCAATCACTAAGTGACGCCATTATTGAGAATAATTCTGTAGAAGTGGATGTTGTATCAGGATCAACAGCGACAAGTGAAGGATTTTTACAAGCTGTGCAAGATGCGATCGAAAAGTCAGGTATCTCACTTACTACAATAGAAAAAGGTAATACTGAAGAGTCGAGAGAAATTGAAGAAGAAACTTATGATATTGTCATTATTGGAGCTGGTGGTGCAGGACTAAGTGCATCTATTGAAGCAGCTGAAGCTGGGAAGTCAGTCTTGTTACTAGAAAAAATGCCTGCAGTAGGAGGTAATACTCTTATTAGTGGGGGCGAAATGAATGCACCGGGTAATTGGGTTCAAGAGAAATTAGGTATTTCTGAAAAGGATAGTGTTGAATTATATTATCAGGATACATTTGAAGGTGGGAATGAAAAGGGAGACCCTGAAATTATTCAAGTTTTAGCTGAAAATGCTTTAGCTTCTGCGGAGTGGCTGAAAGACCATGTAGGGGTAGAATTTTATGAAGATCAGCTTTTCCAATTCGGAGGACACAGTGTTGAGCGTGCATTAATTCCTCTTGGGCACACTGGTCAGGAGTTAGTAATAAAATTAAAGAATAAGGCTGATGAGGTAGGTGTGGCTACTTATCTTGATACTAAAGCTACAAAACTGATCCAAGACGAAAATAATAAAGTCGTTGGTGTTGAAGCAACTCATAATAATGGAACGGATTATAAATTCCATGCTAATGATGGTGTAATTATAACAAGTGGAGGTTTTGGTGCGAATGTTGAAATGCGTGAAGAAGCCAATTCTGAATATGGCGAGGAATATTTAAGTACAGTTTCAGTCGGATCAACCGGGGATGGGTTAACAATGGCAGAAGAAGTTGGAGCTGCTCTAACCAATATGGAAAATATTCAAACATACCCGGTCTCTAACCCTGAAACAGGTATGATTTCATTACTCGCTGATACTCGATTTGATGGAGCTATTCTTATAAATCAGGAAGGTCAACGGTTTGTTGAAGAATTAGAACGTAGAGATGTGATTTCTAAAGCTATCTTAGATCAAACCGGTTCTTACGCCTACCAATTATGGAATGATGAGCTAGACCAAATTTCTCAATCTAAAGAGCTTCATGAGGCAGAATACAATGAGTTGTTAGAGTCAGAACTACTTGTTGTAGGTGATTCAATTGAAGAAGTAGCAGAACATTTTGATATTGATTCAGAAGCGCTTAAACAGACCGTAGAAAAGGTAAATCAATATGCTGAGGATGGCAAAGATCCAGATTTCAATCATCGTTCAGGACTTCACTCGTTAGAAAAGGGTAAATATTATCTGATGAAATGTAAACCGTCTGTACATCATACAATGGGTGGAGTAGTTATTAATACACAAGCTCAAGTATTAGATACAGAGGGGAATGTCATCGAAGGGCTTTATGCTGCAGGTGAAGCAACAGGCGTTGTGCATGGTGAGAATCGCTTAGGTGGCAATGCTATCTCAGATGTAATTACTTTCGGGCGTATTGCTGGGCAAGAAATTGCGAAATAATTGAAGTAGAAATATAAAAGAGAAATAACAATTGAAAGCAGGGAATCCGTTACTGATAGTAACGGATTTCCTGCTTATTTATTATTTAATTACTATATAAAATTTTGTTCATTAGCTAATTACAGAAATCTAACCCCATTTTCTACAATACTTATAAACTGGTCTGATTTCATGCATCAACAAAATTCCCTTTGCTTATTCCTCCTAAAAAGTTATTATTAATTACAAATATCTTTTTGAAAGTAAGTGTTTATATGCAGTATAGAGATATAAGTATTGAGCAGTTTGATGTTAGTCTAAATATGGGATATGTTAAATTGGGAGTTTAATGTATACTAAACATAAACCAATTGAACGGATGGAGTGTAAGACAACGAGAAAACAATATGATAAAGAATTTAAAATACACACAGCAAAGTTAGCCTTCCAAACTGGAAAAGCTGTCGTGCAAGTAGCTAGAGAATTAGATGTAGCCAAACAAACGCTTCACAATTGGGTCAAAAAAATAAAAAGAAAGTGAAGACGGTTCAAACTTTATCGGCTGTGAGAACAGCGCGCCAGAAGACAAAGCAGTGAAGGACCTTCAAAAGAAATTGCGTGATCTTGAAGAGGAAAACGCAATTTTAAAAAAGGGTATGGACATCTTCGCCAAAGACCAGAAGTAATTTATGACTTCATAGAACAGCACCAACACGGGTTTAGTGTTGTGAAGATTTGCCAAGTTTTAGGTGTTTCCAAAAGTGGCTATCAGCATTGGCGTAAGCGTGAAGAAAGTAACTAACAACTGTGCTGTGAAGAGTTAACCCGCGAGATTAAGAAATTTGAACATAATTATGATATGTTGTCTAATTCTCAAAAATATGCTCTAGGGATGTCAATTAATTTATTAATATCATCTATTCAGCTATTAATTAACCCTTTATTGGGCTTACAATCCAATGTGCCACCAGAGTATTTTAGAAAGTTTGTCTTACTTGAGGAAGCGAATAATTTTGGAGGCTTAAGTATAGATGAGATATATAGTCATCAAGACTTAATCATTTACTTAGCGAATCTTCTCTATGATATTAATCTCTACGAGCAAGATGTAAAAGTCTTCTGGAAGAATCTGATAAGTAATAAAGAAAATCAGGAGAATTTTAATATTAGTAAAAGTATTGATGGTAATAAGTTGATGGCTGTTGTAACCTCTCTTATTACATCGGCGAAGATTGAAAATAGTCAAAAAGACTAAAAATAGTTAAGGCTTATTGCCGTTTAATTTGTTATAATAAATTGACTGTTATTACAAGTTAAACACGATAAACTAATTATTGGAGGTAGCGATATGGATGATAAAAAGTTGACGGAAGAAGAAAAAGTTTTGAAAGATGAGTCAACTGTTGGGGATAACAAGGAACGAAGTAATTCTTCACCAAAGTGGTTGAATGCATTTAAGTCGTTGAATCTTTTTTCTCTTACTGCATTAGTGATTGGTGTACTTGTTCTTCTATTGGGTATAGGAGTTTATGCTATAACAAGTGGTGATGAAGAAGAAGGCCCAACTATTGATAGTAATTTAATACAACATCAGATTGAAACGGTATCAGAGTTGACTACGACTAAATATCATTACACTAATGCTGGCGCATTCGAGGACCAGAACACATTTTACGGTTGGAACGTTCCTTTCACTAAGAAGAATTTTATCTTAACGTATTCAGGTATTATCCATGCTGGGATTGACATGGAAGCTGTGAATGTTGATGTGAGAGATGCAGAAATTTACATTGATATCCCGGATTCTCAAATTCTGTCTCATGAACTAGATGAAGTATCTATCAAAGTGTTGGACGAAGAGAACTCAATCTTCAACCCAATTAAGATTGAAGACTATCAAGCCTTCGCTATTGAGCAAGAGAAAGTGGTTGAAGAACAAGCCACTGCTAACGGCCTATTAGAAGAAGCTAACAAACAAGCCCAACAAGCGATTATGACAGTCTTGAAAATTAACCCAGAGATTGAGGATGGAAATTACACAATCGTTTTCCAATAGATATTAAAAATACAACCAGTTTTCTACAGTAATGTAGGAAGCTGGTTTTTGTTTTTCCTAAAAACACCCATCATTGTCATAATATTAAAGCGGAGTATAATAACTAGTTATAGAACGAAGGGAGGAGAATTACGATGAAAAAAATTAATCAATACTTTCATGGTGGTTGTGATTTTAATCAGCGTCATCTTCCCTACCGCAATCAGTGCAAAAGTCACAGAAGAGATCTTAGGCTACAAAATACTCGCCGAGAGTCAGAACAAAAGCGAGCTTATTACTGTCAAGGATTTCAGTGTGATTGATGGCGATACGACTGATTTTATCTTGGATCGAGCAGAGGAACCATCTATAAAAGCACGATTCTTGCTCATTGATGCGTCAGAGATGCAGAATAAACCTTACGCAAAAGAGGCGAAGAATAGGGTGCGCGACTTGCTCAAAGAGGCTGTCCTCATACAAATCGAGTATGAAGGGCAACCAAAGATAAGTATCAAAGGGATCTAGTCCATATCTGGGTTGATGGCATCTTGCTTCAAAAGATTCTTGTCACTGAGGCTTAGCTATCGCTCGCTATATCAATGGCTACCTCCCTAACAGTAAGTATGTCCAAGCAATCTACCAAGCCCAAGACTACGCTGCTAAGAATAAGTTGAAATTATGGAGTACGGGTGATTCAGAATACCTGTCGAAAGCAGAAGGATTAAGTGTTCCTTATGAAGGTGAAGGAGCTAGTGGTAATAGTAGTTCGGCTGGTTTTGTGGGGGATGACGCTAGTGTGAGTGAAGATGTATATTTTCGTTTGTCAATTTAAGCTAGAAATAATTTAACCCAGACACATTCTCAAGAAAGACCTCCAACGGGGTCTTATAATTTAAAGACTTTCTAGGAATCTTATTCCTACGAATGGCGACCGAAGAAATAAACGCTTGGTTCACTTCATTGAAGTACATTTGTTTAGGTAATCCATCTTTACGCAAGAGCCCATTCGAATGTTCGTTGAGGCCACGTTGAGAGGGACAGCCCGGATCTGCAAAGAAAACAGAAATATCCTGTTGATTGCTTAAACTTTTCCAGTTGGAAAATTCCTTGCCACAGTCAAACGTTATCGACTTAAAAAGATTCTTGGGTAGCTGTTTAAACCAGTTGGTCAAGGTGACCTCGATGTCTTCGGCCTTCCGGCCGGGTGTCTTTAAAGCAATGATTAACTTAGACGCTCTTTCCGCAAAGGTGATCACGGCACTCTTATGGTTTTTACCGATGATGGTATCACCATCTAAATGACCAAATTCTTTGTGGTAAGAAGGATAATCTTATTTATTGATGAATTTAATATTGACCTCAAGTCAAGTCATCGCAGAGCGCCTAGGGGAAGAGAAAAAGAGATAGTAAAATCCTGGCTCAACAAACAGGTGCAAAACACTGAAGTGTAGCCGATTTCCCGCATTTCACACAATGACCTAATGTTGACCCTTAGAAAAGTGATTTAATAACTTTTCTAAGAGTTTTTACTCGAGGCTCTATTTAGCGAGGAACAGAGTCTCGTGAAGCACAACGAGACGTTATTAAACTCGACAATATTAAGTCGCCAGCTGTGATGGCATAGATTCATCCACTTACAGGGCAATCACAAGTTTAATATTTTTGTGAATTCTAGTCATAAACTTTCGCCAAGCCTTGACCTATGTCAAGAACAATAGGATTAGTATGCGCTATAATGGGGGTATCAAATAAGTAAAGGAGAATGTGGGATGACGGATTATCAACAACTTTATGAGACAAGTGCAGTGAATACGGGTGGTCGTGATGGTGTGAGTTACTTAGCGGACGGGACGTATGAGGTGAAGATTACGACACCTAAAAATATGGGTGGTTCGGGTGAAGGTCAGAATCCTGAGCAGTTATTCGCCTTAGGTTACGGTGCGTGTTTCCACGGAGCTTTAGAATTGGTGAAGGGTAAGCATAAGGTTAAGAATGCGTCGCAAGTTCTTCATACAGTACGTCTTTACAAGAAGCAGGATGCGGCGGATTTTAAGTTAGAAGTTGAGATTCAAGTGGGAATTCAAGACTTTGATCGCGAAGAGACGCAGAAGTTTGCGGATGAGGCACATACTGTATGCCCTTATTCTAAGGCTGTTGCTGGGAATATCGATGTCTTCGTTAAAGCTGTAGATTATGATGCGAGCCAAGAAAAATAATTAGTATTAGATTAAATGAGCCAGGGCGAATATGTTCTGGCTTTTTTTATTTTTATGCAAAAAAGAGTAAAAGTCGGTAGCTTTGCCTTATAATGAGAGGAGATAAATCATTAGTGAGAGGATGAGTATATGGATTTTTCCAATTATCATTATTGTATAAGCACGATTCCCCTGTTCCAAACATTGACACGTGATCAGATTGAGAAGATTCAAGCTCAGATTCAAGTTAAAAAGTTTAAGGCAGGGCAATATTTATACCAAGCGGGTGATGATTCAGATACGTTGTATCTACTTCAGAAGGGTCTTGTGCAAATATATCGCTTATCTGCGTCGGGAAAGGAGCAGTATATTCGTCAATTAGAAGCGGGCGACTTCATTGGAGAATCCGGATTGTTCAGCCACCGGCAAATAAACCGCTATGTCAAGGCGGAGGAGCCAACAACGGTCTGCAGTATTCAGCGCGATGTCTTCAAAGATGTCTTGCTTCAAAATCCAGAGATTGCTATAGAATTACTGGAAGAGTTATCCAACCGCCTGAACGAATCCGAACAGCAAACCACTTGGATAACTTCAGAAAGCACGTCCCACCGCCTAGCGGCTTACTTGTTAGAAGCATACAACCAACAAGAAAGCTTATCAATTGAGATCCCTTCAACCAAAAAACAACTCGCATCCTTCCTAGGAATGTCTCCAGAAAGCTTCAGCAGAAGTTTGACGAAGTTGACCAAGGCAGGGATAGTCCGCCAACCCAAACCGAATGTGATTGAGATATTGGAATTGGGGAGGTTGGAGGAGTGATGGGGGAACTACGATATATGATTTGAAGTTATCGAAAAATGGAGTATAAAGTTCTTTTCAATTATTATTTGCTAGCTAAGATTAAATACACCGTAGATTGTAAAATTAAGCTAGATAAATAAAAAAGTCATTTATGATACACTCAAACTATACTTCCACCACGAAGAATAGGAGTGATCATAAATGACCTACTCCCATCTTACCACGGATGAATTAGTAATGATAGAATCTTATTATC
>NZ_JBGQQY010000034.1:0-22266 GCF_045528545.1 Ruoffia sp. FAM 26254 | reverse complement strand
GTAGATATTCTCCTTATGTTATTTGGTGGTACTTTTAATATAACGAATATCTGCGTCTTTTAGAAGACACAAAGATAGGGTTGATGACATTTTAATTTTTGTCATCAACCCTATTTATTGTAGAACCTTTTTTATTAGTATATCTTGCATTGGCCTTTTAGAATGCTTACAATTAGGTTATATGTTTTTCAAAGAAAGGTGATTACCGTGTCAGAACTTATACAGATTAATAATCTAACAATTAAAACCAATACGCAAACAATCATAAGTAACTTATCATTTGACGTTCAACCCAACGAAATTCTTACGATTAATGGCCCTTCTGGGAGCGGTAAAAGTACCGTACTCAAATACCTTGCGCAATTACAAAGCCCTGCCTTAACAACGTCAGGTGACTATCTATTCAAAGGTGAGAATGCCGAGGACATTGACCCCATTGAATTACGTCAAAATGTCTCTTATTATTTCCAATCGCCAACCTTATTTGGTGAGACGGTGCGAGATAACTTACAGTTTAGTTATGATATTCGCGATATGGACTTTGATGAAGAGCTTGCGAAAGATTTACTTTCACATGTTCAATTACCGAAGTCGTATTTGGATAAAGACATTACAACTTTATCTGGTGGAGAGAAACAACGTGTGGCTTTAATTCGTAACGTTCAATTCCGCCCTGATATTCTCTTACTGGATGAAATTACAAGTGCGTTAGATTCAGATACTCGAAAAATCATCTGGGAATGGTTAAATCAATACCGTAAGGAAAACAATGTGACAGTGATTATAGTCAGCCACATTAAAAAAGAACAACAATTAGCTGACCGATTTATCACCTTAGATAAGATAGGCTTCGATGAAAGTGAGGATAATCATGAACCAGCTTAATGTAACCCCAACTTCTTTAGTTTTATCATTTATTTTAGTCATTATTGCGATTATCATTTCATACCGAAAAAAATTAAAACTTGAAAAAGAGTTAATTATTGCGATTGTCCGCATGATTGTTCAACTCGTTGTGGTTGGGTTCCTATTACAAGGAATTTTCCAAGTTAATAACACATTTGTAACACTAGCGATGATGCTAGTCATGATATTGAATGCTAGCTGGAATGCGGGACAACGTGGTAAAGGGCTGAAAAACGCTTTTATCAATTCTTTAATTGCGATTTTAACCACAGCGACGATTACGATTAGTGTGCTTGTACTTTCAGGTAGTTTAGAATTCACACCCTCTCAACTTATTCCAATTACTGGGATGATTATCGGGGGCTCAATGAGTTCGATTGGTTTAGCCTTCTCTACCCTATCACAGACGTTTACAGACCAAGCACAAGCCGTTCAAGAAAAACTGGCTCTTGGTGCGACACCTTATCAAGCTTCCCAATCGATTCTAAAAGCAACAATGAGTCGGGGGTTACAACCAACGATTGATAATACGAAGACGGTAGGAATAGTGACTTTACCAGGGATGATGGCTGGTTTGATGTTTGCGGGAATTGATCCTGCTAAAGCCATTCTTTATCAAATTATGGTTATGTTTATGATGCTAGCCTCTGCGGCAATTTCTACTTATATCGCGACTTACTTAACGTATCGTTCATTCTTTAGTGACCGAAACCAATTACGTACAAATCGATTAAAAGATAAATAAAAAAATGAGTTAGTGAGAAAATCTCACTAACTCATTTTTTGTTATGACAATTCAGATGTATCGTCGTCTGCTTCTTCCTTGATTTCTTCTTCAGCTAATACAGTGATGTCTTCATTGACTATAGGTTCTTCTGTGGGTTCAGTTGTTTCTGCGACTTCTATTTCAGGTTCTGGTTCAACTTTTTTCGAATCACCAATCGTAACTTGCGCTAACTCTTCTTTTGTTTTCTTCATTTCATCTTGCATGAATACTGTTCCTAAACTAATTAAGACTGGTAATAGGATAAATAGTGTCGCATTTTCAAAGAATTTTTGCCAGTACAATGACGTGAAATCAAAAGCATTCTGAAACGCAGCAGTTTGGGCATTCATTGCTGATTCCGCAATCACTTCGCTATTCATTGCTAATTGCTCAAGCGCTAAAGATGTTGCTGCAAAGTTAATCTCTCTAGCTGTTTGAAAGTAAGCTGTGATGAAAGCGAAGATTGCTCCAATGAGTACGATAAAGATATACCCCTTATAATTGCGTCCATTTTCTCCCACTTCGCTACCAGATTGTTGATTAAACCAAACTGTAAAGCGATTCCATAAGTTAAATTGGTTGATGAGTAAGATAACTAATATTACTATCACTACAATTTCAAAGACCATTTATTTTCCTCCTCAATTTTTTAATCTCTTTCGTTCCATTATACCGATGTTATTAGTTAAAAGTAAAATGAAATTGATTGTATCGAGTATTTTTATAGATGATCCTCTGTCCATTCTTTTAATACAACAGCATTATTATTGTCCTTATCCTTAGCTGCATATAACAAAGTTACAGGACCATCATCTAATTTTTCTTTGACCAAAGCTAGCCAAGAATTTTTCTCATCATGATTGTTCAACTCTTCTTCATATTTTTCTTTGAACCATGAGAATTTACCCTCTTCATGATCAAAGTCTTTACGTACGTCTGATGAAGGGGCCATGTCTTTAAACCACTCATCATGATGTAAGTCTTCTTTCTTAATGCCTCTCGGCCATTGACGGTCCACTAGTATGCGGTAACCATCTTGGTCTTTAGCATCATCATAAGCTCTTTTAATATGTATTTTCGCCATAATATAATCCTCCTTAAGTTGTTTAAAGCTGTATATAATTAGCTTAGCGCTAACTTAAAGTAAAGTCACGAGATACGCAAATGGTGGTCGGCACTTTAGTCCCTCACTTCCATGCAAAAAAGCTCAACAATCATGGTCATAAACCACAACGGTTGAGCTGTTCTGCTATTAACTATTTAAATTATTCAGAGTCACGACTTTTTGATGCGATATCTTTCTCAAGGTATTCAACAAACTCGTCGTAAGTCATTGTTTGAGAATCTTTAGAGCTGTATGGACGGATATTCACTGTGCCGTCTTCCACCTCTTGGTCTCCAATAACGATTTGGTATGGTACTTTAGACGTTTGAGCTTCACGAATCTTGTAACCTAATTTTTCGTTACGTAAGTCCATCTCAACGCGGTAACCTTTCGCTCTTAAATCATGGTAAAGTTCTTCAATACGGTCACCATGCGCATCATTACTTACAGGTAATAATACTGCTTGAACAGGCGCTAACCATGTTGGGAATGCCCCTTTATACTCTTCGATTAAGTAAGCAACGAAACGTTCCATTGTTGATACAACCCCACGGTGAATAACTACTGGACGGTGAGTATTATGTCCATCTTCACCGACATAGGTTAATTCAAAGCGTTCTGGTAATAAGAAGTCTAATTGAACCGTAGACATTGTTTCTTCAAGACCAATGGCCGTCTTGAATTGTACGTCTAATTTAGGTCCGTAGAAGGCTGCTTCACCAATCGCTTCAAAGTATTCTAGACCTAATTCGTCCATCGCTTCTTTTAACATTGCTTCTGCTTTTTCCCACATTTGATCGTCATCAAAGTATTTCTCTTTATCTTCTGGATCGCGGTAGCTTAAGCGGAAGCGGTAATCTGTAATATTAAAGTCGTTGTATACATCTTCAATTAATTTCAGTACGCGTTTGAATTCTTCTTTAATTTGGTCAGGACGTACAAAGATATGCGCGTCGTTCAATGTCATCTCACGTACACGTTGTAATCCTGATAAGGCACCTGATTTTTCGTAACGGTGCATCATACCTAATTCCGCAATACGGATTGGTAATTCACGGTAAGAGTGGATGTCGTTTTTGTAAATTAACATGTGATGTGGACAGTTCATTGGACGTAGGGCTAGCATTTCGCCGTCACCCATATCCATTAATGGGAACATGTCATCTTTATAGTGATCCCAGTGACCAGAAGTTTTATATAAATCTGATTTAGCCATGATTGGTGTATACACATGTTCATAACCTAAGTTAATTTCTTTATCCATAATGTAACGTTCAATGGTACGACGGATTGTTGCCCCGTTTGGTAACCAGAATGGGAGACCTTGCCCTGCTTCTTGATTAATCATGAAGATACCGAGTTCTTTACCTAACTTACGGTGGTCACGTTCTCTTGCTTCTTCACGTACACGTAAGAATTCATCTAATTCATCTTGTTTGAAGAATGCAGTACCGTAAACACGTTGCATCATAGTGTTATCTGAATTCCCTCTCCAGTATGCACCAGCCAGTGATAATAATTTAACCATTTTAATCTTACCTGTTGAAGGCATGTGTCCCCCGCGACATAAGTCAACAAATTCACCTTGTTGGTAAACCGAAATTTCTTCATCTTCCGGAAGTTCTTTAATTAATTCTTGTTTGAAAGTATCATCTTTGAAGATTTCTAAGGCTTCTTCTCTAGAAACGACGCGACCAACAATGTCGTGGTTTTCTGAGATAATTTTCTTCATTTCTTTTTCAATCTTAGGTAAGTCTTCTTCAGTGATTGGATCGTCTTTATAAGTATCGTAGTAGAATCCTGATTCAATCGCTGGTCCTACGCCAAATTGAATCCCTGGGTATAAACGAGTTAACGCATGTGCTAATAGATGCGCTGATGAGTGACGCATTAATTCTAAAGCTTCAGGGCTTTTGTTTGTGATAACTTCAATCGCACCATCTTTAGTAATCGGTGTATGGTAATCAATAATTTCCCCATCTAGTTTTCCTGCTAAGGCTGCTTTTTTAAGTGATTTACTAATTGAATCAGCAACATCAGCAATTGTAATACCTGCGTCAAATTCTTTTACATTTCCATCTGGAAACGTTAATTTAATTTTGTCCATGACCATTCTCCTCTTTTTTTAAAATATACAAAAAAATCCCCTTGACTGAGCGTATACTCAATCAATGGGACGTGAAATTTAATACGTGGTTCCACCCAATTTTTTCCGTAGAGACACTAAATGAGTGTTCTATGAACTTCGTTCAAGCTTAACGGGCGTCTGCGTCTACTCCTAATATCGAAACCGAGTTCAGAGTAAAAGTATATGAAGGGGTCTTATATAAAGCAATGTAGGATGTCGCACCAAATCATCCCTCTCTGAAAGCATTGAGTTTACAAAGTTGTCTTCATGTAAAGTCGTTTATTCATTTAAGGGCTTTTCACTTCCTAATGGCAGCAAAAGCTATATCATATTTATATCATGACTTTTATTGAATTACAAGTCCTATTTTCGCTTACCAAACTGAGAAAGCGTCACCAAGCCAGCACCTGTAATAAAAATACCCAGAAGCATTGGAAAGGCCAATTGTGTTTGTCCTTCTCTAAAATAATAGATGAATAAGACGATTACTTGAATGGCTAAGGCGATTCCAAAATAAATCATGAGTAGTCGCTTTTGTTTGAGTTCTTCTTCAGGATTACGGTTCAAATCATCCCTCCTTATCTATTTATATGTCTTAAGTTCTCTCCTGTAAGGGAGACTTCTTTTGCTAGGAAACGAATTCTTTCCATAATTCGCTTGGCTTTAATTGTTTCGTTACCACCATCTCTTGAGTGAGCTAAGTGGCTTTCGATCTCTTTTAAGTTAAAGTTCGACGAGAAGAATGTAGGTAATGACTCCTTCATACGGTATTCAAGAATGGTCGTCAATACTTCATCACGTACCCAAACGGTATTGGCTTCAGCTCCGATGTCATCAATAATTAGGATATCGACCGACTTCACATCTGTTAACACTTGTTGTGTTGAGTTATCCACAAAGGTTGATTTAATCTCCGTTGTAAAAGTTGGATAATGCATCATCGTCACACTTTTATTCAACTTCACCAGTGCATTGGCTAACGCACCCAGTAAATAAGTCTTCCCTACACCGAATTCCCCAGAAATGTATAAGCCTTGAGCACGATGTGGGTTCTTCTTGTACTCATCTAAAAAGCTGATCACTTCGGCTAAAAGTTGCTTACGCGACTCTGTATTGGCATAATACTCAGTCAAGGTTGCTTCTCTAACATCCGCAGACATCATTCGGTTGTCTAGTAAACTTCTTTGTTGCTGCTTCTCTTTGTTGTCATAGTAGGCCTTCGTTGGTACATATGACACATCGATGTAATTATAATTCAAGAACAAAACTGGTTTAAAACCAGGGTTTTGTCCTTGTTCTCCTTTTCTTAATAGATCCATTTCCCGTGCGAATTCATTCAATTTAGAAAGCGAATTTTCAATTATTTCTTGAGAAATGGCCTCTTCATGCTGGTTCACAAACGCTTTGACATCGGGATGATTTAAGACATAATCGACGGTCGCTTTATAATCTGCTTGAAACTTTGGATCTCTCGTAAAGCGAGTCAGTATTTGATTAATTTTTTGCACTATGAATCACCTTCTTCCCCTATTAACTCATTCAGACGCTTACGCATCTCATCTTCACTATATTGCGGTTGAGATGCAGTTTGAGGAGTCTCTTGTTGTTGCTCGGACTGTTCCTTATCCTTCATCCAAGATGGAATAATCTCTTGATGCTGGGATTGTCCACGTTTCTTGTAATTCGAACGGTTTTCTCTTTGCTTCTGTTCGATTTCTTTCTTCTTGCGTTGTTCTTTCACATATTGCATCGCCTTAGGGATATTCGTTAATTCCTCTTGTTCCCATTCACTCGCTACACGTTGCAATTCGCCTTTATAAATATTCGGTCTGTCGTTAATCACTAAAAGATAGTAGATTAAAAAGTTCACAACATGTTCGCTTAAACGTGTTTTTTCTGCTAAATCTCTAATATAAAAATGCTCTGAATCGGTTGCGAAAGTTTTTTTGGCTTGCTTCATCTTATTCAAGAATGCATTACTCGGCATTTGTTCACACGAAATCACCAATTGAACCGCTTCTGGCGCTAATTCAGGATGTTGCGCTTTTAATTGTTGTCTGCGGTCTTCTACTTCTTCTTTCGAATACATTCGAGACGTTCGGTTCGACTTCGTCCTTGGCTCAAGTTGGTCTTGTTGCAAATTCGATTGCCAATTCGATTCAGCTTTTTTATTTTGTCTTTGAGCAATTTTCTTCAAGTCATTTAAATTTACATTTCCGGTAGTTTTATCCATAGCTAAGTATACTAGATTAGCTAACTCGCTTTCTGTATTGCCGTAAATATCATGGATCGCATAAATCTGTTTTTTCAATTCTTCAGATAATTCTGAATGGTTTATTCCTTCAGAAATTAAATAAGAAATAAAACGACTATATTCTAAACCAGGTGCATAATTATGCACTTTATCTGGTTGTTCGTCAATAACTTTTGTAGCAGCTTCATTGACTTGAATAGGATATAACGCCTTTTGAAAGGTGGACGTCTCCTCAGCATAACGATCCTCATCAATCGCTTCTACAGTTAAAAGTGTTGTTAACTCTTCGTAGTCTTTCTCGCCCAATTGATTTAATAAAGCTGTACTTAATAAAGCATCTTGGAAAAAGGCTTGATTGAGTAGGGGCAACTTTAAATCATAGAGAATTGTTTGATGTACGGGATTCGAATTTGATTTCATATCGCGATATGTTCGCATTAAACCGACAGCCTCGAGTTTTATCCGTGCTTCGTTCAATTCTTTAATACCAATGTTCAAGTGAAGTAGTAAAATTTGATGACGTAATGATCTGCGACTATCCAAGTGAACAGTTGTTGGCATTGACATTAGCGTTAAGTATAGACCCATACTTTCTGGACCGATAATTGGTTGATATAAATGAGTTAAACTTTCTAGATAATTAGCTGAAATATCTGCTTGCCCTTTTAAAACAAAGGGTTGAAGCGGATTAATGGTTAGGCTCATCTTGATCTTGACCTTCCTCAATCTGTGATCCATGCTTACCTGCCATAGATTCTAATTCTTTCATGAAACTCTCACGCGATTGGAATTCACGGTAGACACTCGCAAAGCGAATGTAGGCAACCTCATCCAATTCCATAAGAAGAGGCATGACGTATTCCCCAATACGGCTTGTCTCGATCTCTTGGTCAGCGTCATCTCGAATGGACTCTTCCACTTGATTCACAAGTTCATTCATCTGCTCCACCGCAATCGGCCGTTTTTCCGCACTTCGAACAATGCCTCGCATTAATTTATCTCGATTAAATTCTTCACGCGTACCATCGCGTTTTACTACTAGTAATGGTGATTGCTCGATTCGCTCATGAGTATTGAAACGAAAGCCACATTGTAAACATTCTCTTCTTCGACGAATGGATTGACCCTCTTCTGCCGGACGTGAGTCAATCACTTTGGATGACTGACCCTGACATTTAGGACATTGCATTGAACATACCTCCTTAAGTAATTACTTGTTATTCTCTGCTTTTAATAGTTGATCGATTTGTTTATGAGTCTCTTCAGGTGTGTTTGAATTATCAATCACGATTTCGCTCCATTTGGCCTTATCTTGAATCGATATTTGATTGCTAATAAGTTGGCGTGCATCTTCTTCACTCATTAGATTCCGCTTCATTAAGCGTTCTAATTGAATGTCTGAGGAGACGTATACAAGCCAGACAGCATCCGTTGGAATATCTATATCCACTTCATAATACAAAGGAATATCCACAAAGATCAGTGAATGACCTTCTTCTTTATATGCCGCCATTCTCTCTTTGGATTCTTTAGAAATTATCGGATGTAAAATCTGATTGAGTTTCTCTTTACTCGCTGCGTCATTAAACACAATATTGCTTAAAGCTTTTCTGTTTAACGTTCCATCTTCTTGGATAATACCTTCACCGAAATTTTCTTTCAGACGCTCTAAGCCGATAGTGCCCTTTTCAACCACAATACGACTAATAATATCTGTATCAATCACTGGATACCCTTGCTGAATTAAGTACTTTGAAACCGTGGATTTACCAGTAGCGATACTTCCTGTTATAGCAATAGTTTTCATGCGTTTATCTCCTGTTATAATCTTTGGCAAACGGGACAAAAGTGCGTCCCTCTTTGGGCTAAGCGGATTTTCTCAATGGGACTTTGACACCGGACACAAGGCTCTCCGGTCTTACCATATACTTTTAATTCGTTCTGATAGCGTCCTGCTTCTCCAACAGTATTGCGGTAACTTCGAATCGTTGATCCACCAAGTTCCACTGCCTTACTCATTATATTAATTATAGCATGATACAAGGTATTGATTTGTTTATCTGATAGTTGGAATCCGGCTGTTTGTGGATGAATCTGCGCTTCGAATAGGACTTCATCCACATAAATATTTCCTAAGCCAGTTACTATCTTTTGTGATAACAAAGCCGATTTGATAGGTTGCTTTGACTTCTCTAATTGATCTTTGAAGTCCTCTAAATGAAACTCTGCTTCCGTTGGTTCTGGACCAATCTTTCGTTCGGCAAAGAATGCTTCAATTAAATATTTTGGAACATACTCCATTCTACCAAATTTCCGTACATCATTATAATGTAATTGGCTCTTGTCATGAAATTCAATGATGACATGCGTATGTTTGTCTTTTGTTAACGGTACTTCCTCTTCAGGAAAATAAAAATACTTCCCTTCCATCCGCAAATGAGACACTAAATAACTTTCGGGGAAACGGAATAATAAGTATTTACCTCGTCTGTCCACCGATAATATGGTCTCATCAATTAATGGTTGAAGAACATTTGGATTCTCTTCAAATTGAACAACAATCCGCTTCCAAAAGACGTTAATATTTTTAATTTTTTTACCTTTGACTAATTTGTCTAAACCTTTTCGATTTACTTCAACTTCCGGTAACTCGGGCATGCAAGCACCTCTTTCTACATATGATAATTATAACAAAATTTCTATATACTTTGGACATAAAATACCGAATAATATTAAAATACCCAAATGCTTTCACATTTGGGAGTACTTAAGTAATTTCAGTCTTTTATGAGCAAATTAACCTTCCAATTCATAGTTTCTTAACGCAAATTTTTCAATCTGTTTTAGGATAAAGTTGCACGCAATACATAATAAAACCGTCAAAATCATCCCCCAAAGAATTTGAACCATGTCTTGTGTTCTTAAACCTGAGAAGAGAATCGTTCCCAAGCCTCCAGCATTAATTGTCGCACCTATGGTCGCAATTCCGATACTCGAAGTCATGGCAAGTCGAATCCCACTAAAGATTGCCTTAGAAGAAAGTGGCAGGTAGATTCGAAAGAATAATTCTTTATCTGTCATTCCCATCCCGATAGCTGCTTCCACAATCATAGGGTCAATTTCTTGTATTCCTGTACTAAAGGTCCGCAGCAAAATATATTCACAGTACAATGTGAGGACAATCATAGCCGTATCTGCGCCTAAGCCTGTCACAGGAATTAATAGCGCAAACAAAGCATAACTTGGAACGGAATATAAAGCAGAGAAAAAGTAAGTCAGTCGCTTTAACCATCTTTGGTTATGAATTAAAGTGTAGATAATCACGCCAGCAATCGCAATGGCGATGAGTAATGAGATGGTCACAAGTTGCAGATGTGTTACTGTCGCATCAATAAGACGGTCACTATATCGAACTAAGTAATCGATCATATTAACTCACTCCATAATGATTCTTCTTCGCGAACCGTATCTAATAAACTATTCACGAATGCACCTTTTGGATTTTTTATAATATTTTGAGGTGTATCGTATTGTTCAATGCGTCCTTTATCCATAATCATTACTCGATCGCCGAGTAAGAAGGCTTCATTGATGTCATGTGTAACGAATAGGAATGTTTTACTGTCTAATTCTGCATGGATTGCTTTAATTTGTGACTGCAATTCTTTACGGGTAATCGCATCAACAGAACCAAAAGGCTCGTCTAACAACATAATTTGAGGATTGGCTGCGAGTGCACGTGCCACGCCAATACGCAGTTGTTGACCACCGGATAATTGCTTAGGATATCGGTGTGCATATTCGGTATACGGCAATTGAATTAAAGCCATTAGTTCAGTTACGCGTTCTTTAATCTTTTCTGGTTCCCAGCCAAGTAATTCTGGCACGGTAGCAATATTCTTTTCAATCGTAATGTGTGGGAAAAGTCCAATTTGTTGAACAACATAGCCGATTTGTCGGCGCAATTCGATTAAATCATACTCTTTAATTTCTTTATCATTGATTTCAATTTGACCACTGTTTGGTTCGATCAAGCGGTTGACCATTTTTAAAGTCGTTGTCTTACCTGACCCAGATGAGCCAAGAATCGTTATGAATTGACCTTCTTCAATATTAAATGACAAATCTTTGATGATTTCTTTGTCACCAAAAGATTTGTTGATGTTTCTGAATTTTATCTTAGTCTTAGCCATGGTTCTCCCCCACTTTCTCTATTAATAAATCCATTAAAGCCATACTTAATAGTGATAATAATGCCACTGTTCCCCCACCGATGACTAATAAATCCATTCGGTAAAGTCCAAGCCCAGTAAAGATTAACGTTCCCAGCCCTCCGGCTCCGATATAGGTTGCTAAAGTTGCACTGGCAATAATTTCAACTAAGGCTAGTTTAATTCCATTTAAAATGTAAGGCGCTGCAAGTGGAATTTCAATCCGGTTACGTAATTGTTTCTGGTTCATTCCAATGCCCCGAGCCACTTCTATAGTGATCGCTGGAATTTCATTAAAGCCAAGAATCGTATTCATAATAATTGGCGGAATGGCCAGAAAAGTTAACGCAATCAGTGCCGGTAATTCTCCCACCCCTATGATTGGTATTAAGATGAATAACACCGCTAGACTCGGTATAATACGCAGTAATTGCGAAGACGTTGTTAAGACCTCACCTACCTTCTTATTTCGGTAACTAAAATAACCTAAGGGTATGCCGATACATATCGCAATAATTAAGGCTATTAGACTTAGTTTAATATGTTGGACCAAATATCCGGTGAACTCACTAGCGTCTGTTTGAAAGTATTCAATGATTTGTTTAAGCAAGCAATTCCCTCCAATTCTAATTTGTTGTCGCATCTTCTGTATAGTTTACAGGATTTAGACACTTTTCCCAAAATACTTGTTTCCAATAAAAATACGCAAGTAGAGAGCTTTCTTCTACTCGCGTAAAATTTGTGTGCTTGGTTTATTGAATCGAATGATAGTATTCTTCCGCAACTTCCATATAGTCTCGCCCCTCAATATCAACGCTAGCATTCAGAGCAACAACGGTTTGTGTATCTAGTGTTGCGTTAATGTCATTAATAATAGTTTCAATATCAGGGTTCGCTTCGAGTACATCTTGGCGAACAATCGGCACTAAATTATAGGGTGGCCAGAAGTTTTGGTCATCTTCTAACACTTTATACATATCAGTATTCGATAATTGCCCTTCAGTCGTGTAAGCAGGTGTCGCATCTGCTTCATCACTACTTAAGACTTGATATTTTAAGCTATTATCATAGACAGTGATTGATTCAAAATTGAATTCACCGTAGACTTCCTCAAGTCCTTCTAAGCCGTCTTCTCGTTCTTCGAACTCACCTTGAGACGCAAAGCGAATGTTTTCAGCATTTGCTTGTAAATCACTGATTGTATCAATACCGTATTCTTCAGAAGCAGCGGTTGTAATTGCGATACCTTGTGAATCGTTCGCTGGCGCATATTCAAGTGTCGTTAACTCGCCACCTTCTTCGTAAGCATTACGAATTGTTTCAGCAACACTATCAGGATCTGTATCCATCGGTAAGTTGAAGATACTTAATAAGGCTGTCCCAGTATATTCTGGATACAAATCAATTTCTGCATTTTCAATGGCTTGTGGAATCACTGAACTTGCGATACTTGGTACGCGCTCGACTGAGTAACCATTCTCTTCTAAAGCTAAGGCGTAAATTTCACTCACGATCAGACTTTCAGTGAAGTCTTTTGATCCAATTTTTATGTTGTCACCTGAAGCGCCGGAAGAACAACCGACAAGAACTAAGCTGACTAAGACGAGTAAGATCATTATATTTTTTGCTTTTTTCATACTTCGACTCCTTTTATGAAATTAGGTGATTGGCGTTGAAATTTTCGCCACTTTCACCGTAGAGACTGTGATCAATTTCAATAAACAGTAATTTAATTATAGGATAATCCTAGCTATCAAGCAATTGATTGAACTTCAGGCGAAATTATTATAGATTGCTCTCGTTAATCGCCACATCAGAAACACTTTTTTTATTCTTCCTGTTAACACTGGGAAAAACACCAAAAAAAGACCCTCACCCTATTAAGAGTAAGAGTCTAGTATTCAATATTATAGTTCGTACCAATTAATCCCTTGGTTATAGTCAACTTCTAAAGGTACGTCTAAATTTGCAGCGTGTTCCATAATTTCTGGTACGAGCTCACTTAAGCGTTCCATCTCCTCTGCAGGTGCTTCTAAGATTAACTCATCATGCACTTGTAGTAAGATTCTTGCTTGAAGTCCTTCATCGTCAATGGCTTTTTGTAGACGAATCATCGCAATTTTCAAGATATCTGCTGCTGTTCCTTGTATTGGCGAGTTCATCGCTGTGCGTTCTGCAAATGAACGGATATTGAAGTTACTTGCCTTAATGTCAGGTAAGTATCGACGGCGATGGAATAATGTGCTGACGTAGCCATCTTCTCGAGCTTTTTCAACAATGTCAGCCATAAATTTTTGAACACCTGGGTACATTTCAAAGTAACGTTCAATGAATTCTTTTGCTTCAGGTCTTGGAATATTTAAGTTTTGTGATAATCCGTAATCACTAATTCCATATACAATTCCGAAGTTTACAGCTTTAGCTTGGCGACGTAAGTTACTATCAACATCTGACGTCGATTCTAAATTGAATACACGTCTTGCAGTAGCCGAGTGAATATCTTCACCCGCAATAAAGTCATTCGTCATATGTTCTTCTTTACTGATATGCGCAAGTACACGGAGTTCAATTTGCGAATAGTCGGCACCAAATAATTGCCAACCTTCTTCTGAAGGAATGAAGGCTTGACGAATTTTACGGCCTTCTTCTAAACGTACCGGAATATTTTGTAAGTTTGGATCCGCACTACTTAAACGACCCGTTTGCGTTAAAGTTTGGACGAATTTCGTATGGATCTTCCCATCTTCTTTAATATATCCTGGTAGGCCAGCTAAGTAAGTTCCTTGAAGTTTACTGATAGAACGGTAATCAAGAATTTCTTGAATAATGGGATGCTTATCTAACAGTTTTTCAAGAACGTTGGCAGCTGTACTGTAGCCTGTTTTAGTCTTTTTAATGACTGGTAAGCCCATCTTATCGAATAGAATTTCACCTAACTGTTTTGGTGAATTCACGTTAAATTCTTCACCCGCATATTCGTGAATACGAGCTTCCATTTGTTTTAATCGTTCGATTAATTCTTCGTTCTTCTCTTCTAATGTTGCGCCGTCTACTTTAATTCCGGCAATTTCCATTCGAGCTAGAACACGTGCCACTGGCACTTCGATGTCTTCGTATAGATCATCCATCTCTAAATCAACTAGACGAGTACGTAATGGCTCTACTAACGCATCCAATGCTATGGCTTTACTTGCGACATGGTTTACGGTTACCTCTGTGTCTTCTGCTAATTTTCGCTTAGCACCTTTTCCGTAAACCATCTCGTCTAACTCAACATTCACTGGTACTTCTAGCGCTCTGACGACATTCGCAATCTCGTCCATATGATTCGCTTCAACGAGGTAAGCCGCAATTAAAGTATCAAATATGATTCCTTTTAATTGAATCCCATAATGACTTGTTAAGACTTCATCTCGTTTTGAGTCGAATAAAATTTTATCAACTGACTCATCTTCTAGCCAAGCTTTGAAATTCGTTTCATTTAAAGCGACAGATGCCTCAGCAACATAAACCGTATTCGCAACTTGATCATACCAAGAAACATATAAAACATCATCAAAATGATAATTGTCCCCAATAGTTTCAAAGTATACTGCTGTTTGTTTAGGTAAAATATCTTCTGTGATTGCATCTACAAACTGTACGTCGTATTCAAGTTGTGGTTCGTCCGATTCAATCGCTGTGATATCGACATCTGACGTCGCTTGAAGTTCAGTCAAGAAACTATTAAATTCCATTTGACGGTAAAATTCAACGAGCTCTTCAATATTCTTCCCTTCATAAGTGATGTCGTCAATCCCGATTTCAATTGGCGCTTCCAATAAGATTTCAGCTAATTCTCTACTCATGAACGCTTCTTCTTTTTCATTGGTTAAGTTTTCTTTCATCTTAGATGGTTTTAACTCATCAAGACGCTCATACAATTCTTCGACAGAATGATATTCTTTGATTAATTTAATGGCCGTCTTCTCACCGATGCGTGTGACACCTGGGTAATTATCCGATGGGTCTCCCATTAGACCTTTTAACTCAATAAACTGCTTTGGCGTCACTCCGTATGTTTCCATCACTGTCTCTGGCGTATAAGCTTCTAATTGGCTCACACCTTTGCGGGTAATATACACCGTGACGTTGTCTGTGGCGAGTTGAATTAAGTCTTTATCTCCAGAAATAACAATAACTTCATCATGCGAATCTGCTTGATGCGATAGTGTTCCAATCACATCATCCGCTTCATAATGCAAGATATCATAGTGTTTCATTCCGTATGCATCTAATAAGACTTTAAGATAAGGCATTTGTTCTTTGAATTCACTTGGCGTTTTTTGTCGCCCGCCTTTATACTCTTTAAACATATCCGTTCTGAATGTCACTTCACTTTTGTCAAATGCGACTAATATGTGTGTCGGTTGAAATTGTTCCATGACACTGTCTAACATTCGATGAAAACTATAAAGTGCATTCGTGTGTAGACCTGATTTGTTCTTAAAACGGTCTAAATCTAAGATTGAATAAAAAGCTCGAAAGGCAAGACTACTTCCGTCAATTAACATAATTTTACGTTGACTCATTGAATATTCCTCCATCTTTAATTATTAAGCACAAACAGCCAACGAATTCTAACTCGTTGGCCGCTTGTTGTTTCTATTCTATAATCGGTTCGGGCTTAAGTTAGCATATGCTTTCTCAAATTGACGAGAAAGTTCATCAATGTCTCCTGCGCCCATGAACAGGAATACTGCATCTTTATAACCCATTAATGGTGATAAGTGATCCGTTGAGATGATTTCAACATTTTGATGGATTAATTTCGCAAGGTCTTCAATGGTTACTTCCCCGTTCGCTTCACGCGCTGAGTTAAATATCTCTACAAGATACACTTTATCCGCTAAAGAAAGCGACTCTGCAAACTCATTCAACATCGCCACCGTTCTAGAGAACGTATGGGGTTGGAAGATTGCGACAATTTCACGATTTGGGTAGCGTTGTTTTGCTGCATCAATGGTTGCAGCGATCTCAGATGGATGATGTGCATAGTCATCAATGATTGTTAAATCTTGAATTTGACGTGCTGAGAAACGACGTTTCACGCCAGCAAAAGTTGCGATATGTTCTTTAATATCTTCTGCTCTAAAGCCTTCTAAATAAAGCACTGTAATGACTGATAAAGCATTTAAGATATTGTGCTCACCAAAGACTGGAATCGCAAATCTTCCGAATACTTCCCCGTCAATGACAACGTCGAATTCAGACCCTTCAACAGTTCGGTCGATATTTTTTGCATGTACTTGTGATTCTTCAGTCAGTCCATAGTAATAAATAGGCACCTCTGCCTTTAATTCCGATAAATATTCGTCATCCCCACAAGCAATAATTGCTTTATTCGCTTGATTAGAGAACGTTTGAATCGCTTCAAATACATCCTCAATTGAGCGGTAGTAATCTGGATGATCAAAATCAACGTTAGTAACAATAGTATAATCCGGTTTGTAAGCTAAGAAATGACGGCGGTATTCACATGCTTCTAGTGCAAAGTATGTCGCTGTCTCATCCCCAAATCCAGTTCCATCACCAATTAAATAACTTGTCGGTGCAAGGTTTTTCAATGTGTGTGATAGTAAGCCAGTTGTTGATGTCTTACCGTGTGAACCTGTCACTGCAATGCTTGTATAGTTCTGAATTAAACCACCAATAAAGTCATGGTAACGATAAATTTCTAAGCCTAATTCTCTGGCTCTAACTAATTCTGGATGATCATCATTAAATGCATTCCCAGCAATAATTGTTAAATCCTCGGTAATATTGTCAGCATCAAATTCTAAAATCGTAATATTTTGGTTTTCTAATTCTTGTTGTGTAAAGAAATATTTCCCTACATCACTTCCTTGAACTTCAAAGTCTTCGCCATGAAGAATCAGTGCTAAAGCACTCATTCCAGACCCTTTTATTCCAACAAAATGATATTTATGTTCTTTATTAATCATATTCATATATTTTATTGCCTCCTAGTCCTCAAACAATAAAAAGTTGTTTTTAGATTTTTGCAATCTTTTAGCTAGTAATCTTGTATTCTCGTCTACTTGTCGGTTGCTTAATTTTGGTTTCTTATATGGTTTTGGTAATTCAGTCGCTTTGAAAGGTCGCTCTTCAAATGAATTGTCTTCAATTTGTTCTTCTTCATCTTGAACTTCATGAGTATTTGCCACTTGTTTCTTAAATGAAGGTTCGTAATTGGACCTCAGAGACGGTTTAGTTGCATCCCAGTTACTGACTACCATCGATGTTTCATCATCATTTAATTGAGTTTCTTCTAAGCTCTGTTGCGTATTTAACGATGTCGTCTGTTTATTTTGCTTCTTCAAAAAAGGAATCTCATAATGTTCCAGTCCACTTTGTTGAGTTGTCTGTTTTGGTTCACGAAGTGAGTCCTCTTTTGTTTCTTTCGCTTCAACCAGCTGATTATCTTTGGGTTGTTGCTTTTTCTTTTGTTGATTCAGATAGGCTGGTTCAAACTTAGATTTACCAGAATCCATTCCTTGAGTTGGATGAGCGAAGCGTCTTTTATCTGACTGACCACTTCGGTTGTTAAATGCGGGTCCTTCGTATTTTTTCATTATTACACATCCTTGACTACTAGTTTAATCAACTTTTATTACTTGTATGAAGCGACAACTTCTTCAAGGCTCATTCCTGGCTCAAAAGAATCTTTCAACTCCCAAATACCTGGTAAATCTTCGATATCAGATAAACCTAATTCACGGGTTGAACAAATCATACCAGAACTCTCAACACCACGTAATTCACCTGGCCAAATAATCATACCATTAGGCATTGTAGCGCCTGGGCGAGCCACGAGGACATTCATATCTTCAGCAATATTATCTGCTCCACAAACAATTTGTAAAACTTCTCCGCCGACATTTGTTTGTGTCACTGATAAATGGTCGCTATCCTCGTGTTTTTTACATGATTCAACGTATCCTACTACGAATTTAGGTTTTGAGTCAACCTCTACTTCAATGTCAAATCCCGCTTCTTTAATCTTGTCATTAACTTGAGACACTTGCTCTTCAGTTAAATCAACATTCCCATGACCATTTGGTTTAAATGTTTCAGAAATATTAAATAAATTAATTGACATAACTTCGTTATCTTGAGTACTATCTCTCACGATTGTTACACCATTATTTGATTCTGTTGATAAATGATTCTCGTCTGCTTTCCCGCGAGTTAACATTAAGACATCTCCAACACCTTGTTCATTGTAAAATGCAATCCACATAATTATTATATCCTTTCTTTCAGCCGATATTAAGTATTTTGAACTAACGTTTCGTAAGTCGTACGATCAAATGTTGTGACTACAGCTTCTAACATTGCTTGTGCAGCTTCATAGTCAGAAATTCTAAAGAGTGATTGATGACCATGAATATATCTCGCTGGCACACCAATAACTCCACTGATGACACCATCATTCATCGTGTGAGCAGCACCTGCGTCTGTTCCACCTTTTGAGAAGAAATATTGATACGGAATATTGTTTGTCTCTGCCGTATCTAATAAATATTCACGTAAACCTTTGTGAGTAATCATTCCTGGATCTTGAACGCGTAGTAAGAAGCCTTCGCCTAAGCGACCTTGAACATCTTTCTTACCTTCAGCATCAGCAGCTGGTGAGCAATCAACCGCTAAGAATAAATCTGGTTGATAACGGTGAACTGCTCCACGAATACCACGTAAGCCCACTTCCTCTTGAACAGATGCGCCCATAATTAATTCTGAATTAAGTGATTGACCTTGGATTTTTTCTAATGTATCTAAGATTACAGCACTCCCGTAACGGTTATCCCAAGCTTTACTAATGATTGATTCGTTATTCGCTGTACGAATTGTCTCTACATCAGGGACTAAGCTATCGCCTGGACGTACGCCATAAGACATCGCTTCTTCTTTGGAAGTAAAACCAGCATCAAATAAAATATCTGATGGTTTTAATGATTGTGCTTTGCTTCCGCGTAATAAGTGAGGAGCCACTGCACTTGAGACACAAGGATAGTTTCCTTGTTTTGTTTGTAAAGTAAAACGTTGTGCCGATACAGCGTACACATTCCAGCCACCGATCGGTGTCACTTTGAATGTTCCGTTATCGTTAATTTGGCTTACCATGAAACCAACTTCATCCATATGAGCTGCAACCATTAATTTAGGTGCATCTTCTGTTGATGATTTTTTAATTCCAAAGATATTTCCTAAGCCACTTATCTCAACTTCGTCAACAAGTGGTGTTAATTTCTCTTTGAGGTAAGCTCTTACTTCGCCCTCATTACCGGAAATCCCTTGTAATTCAGTTAATTCTTTAATTCGTTTAAATTGATTATCATTAATAGTCATGCAGTTAAACTGCCTCCTTCTAATATAATTTATCTGTAAACAATCCCTCTAATTGTTGCATAAATCGCGTCAAATTGCAATTTATAAGTAGTTATTATTACACTGAAAATTCTCTCATCAAACCAGTCATTATACACATTTTATATAATGGTTTCCAAGGTTTTCTTTAGCCATGAAACAGACAACGTGTTAAACTAGTTTAAGAATCTAAAATTAGGAGTGAAAGTACATGAGTGAAAATAACCAAAACTACAATTATGATAATAACGGTCTCTTAGGTGGACTACTTTTAGCAACCGGTGTCCTCATCGGAGCAGCAACGACCTTACTAATTAAAGAAAACCGTCCTAAAAAAGCAGGCCTTGTCTTAGAAACTGCAAAAAACCGCCTCGGACAAAATGGAAACGTCGTTGGCTCATGGATCGACTACGATTCAATTGAATATGATTTATTTGAAGACAAGCCCCTTGTTTACATTGGTGGCGTAACTGTTGAGAATGCTGAAGGTCGTTTACAATATCAATTCGCAAGTGATATTTATACGGGTGAACTTATCGATTATTATTTAATTAATCAAAATAACTAAAAAAAGATTGACCCAAATTCTTATCATGGTAAAATATTTGATATTGTGATTTTTTTAAGTTAGTTTTTGGGGGGAGGCAGAAAAATCTATGTATGACCAACAAGGCGATTGGGAACTTCACCCAATTGCAGGTGCATCTGGTGATGCTTATATGGGCGTAAAATCAGACGAGAAAGTATTCTTTAAACGAAATACTTCTCCATTTATCGCAGCATTATCTGCTGAAGGCATTGCCCCCAAATTAATGTGGACGCAAAGAACTTTCTCCGGTGATACATTTACTGCCCAGGAATGGAAAGATGGACGTCTATTAAAGAAAGAAGATATGGGTTCAAAAGAAGTCATTGAATTAATCCGTCAAATACATGGCTCAGATAATTTATTACTCATGCTCAAACGAATGGGCGAGCGTAATTTTTATCCTTTGGATTTTATTAATCAATATTTTGTGGATTTGTCACCTACGCTTGCTTCGAATCATTTCTTAAACGAAGTCATTCGACATATGGAAGATGCCATTGATAATGATTTTTATGATGTGCGCCGGACAGTATGCCACGGAGATTTAAATCATAATAACTTTTTGAAGAGCCATGATGACCATCTCTATCTCGTTGATTGGGAAAGTGTTAAAGTAGCTGATCCTTTAAGTGATATTACAATGTTACTTGTACATTATTTTTCCCCCAGTGAATGGATGGCTTGGTTTGAGTTATATAACTACCCTATTAACAATTCTTTCTACAAACGCGTTCGTTGGTATAGTATGATGAATTGCCTTTATTTAATTAAGCAATATTATCTTGAAGGCCGTCAACACAAAACCAATGAATACATTATTTTACTTAAAACTATCTATGAAGATTCAACCAATTAAGGAGCAATTAAATTATGCGTTTACGTAACAAACCTTGGGCACAAGACAAATTAAATGAATATCCGCAATACGTACCAGCTGACCCAGCTGAGTACAAAGGTAAGTGGCAGTCTCGCTTTGAAAAAGAGCAACCTATCCATATTGAAGTTGGATCCGGAAAAGGACAATTCATTATCAATATGGCAAAAGCCCATCCAGAAATAAATTATATCGCCGTTGAAATCCAAACAAGTGTGATTGTATCAATCTTGGAAAAACAAATTGAAGAAGCTCTACCTAATGTTCAAATCTTACATGGGGACGGCAGTGATTTAAGCGAGTATTTCGCACCTGCTGAAATCAGCTTACTTTACTTAAACTTCAGTGATCCATGGCCAAAAACACGTCACGCTAAAAGACGTCTCACTTCACCAATATTTTTAAAACAATATGAAGGCATCTTACCAGAAAACGGAGAAGTTCATTTCAAGACGGATAACCAAGGTCTATTTGAACACTCGCTTGAAAGTATGTCTGAATATGGTATGTACTTTAAGCAAGTTTGGCTTGATTTACACAAGTCAGATTTCGAAGGTAACGTCATGACAGAATATGAAGAAAAATTCTCATCTAGAGGTAATCGCATTTATCGCCTAGAAGCTGTTTTTCGCAGTAATAAGTAAAAGCGAAAAAGCCTAACCAAATTTTGTTTGGTTAGGTTTTTTTAGCGATTATTTATTGTGGGGATGGAACTCAAGACAAATGAGGTTGCGGTGTGGCTTGAGTTGAGGTTACTTGAGACGAATGGGATTGTCGTTTGGCTTGAGTTGAAGCAACTTGAGACAAATAGGATGGTGGTTTGGCTTGAGTTGAAGTAAATTGAGACGAATGGGATGGTGGTTTGGCTTGAGTTGAGGCAACTTGAGACGAATGGGATGTCAAGTCCATAATCTTGTGTAAAAGTCTCAATGTAGTTATATCATCTGGTCATCATGCACATTACACTTGTAAGAATGTCCGAGCGTTATTTTCCCAATTTTCGTGGAAATCAATTAATATCGAA
>NZ_JBGQQY010000033.1:0-22365 GCF_045528545.1 Ruoffia sp. FAM 26254 | reverse complement strand
TGTCCGCGCCTTCCATCAGGAACGTCAGGCAATCTAAGCATATGGAAAAGAGCTAAGTTAAATCAAAGAAAGAACAATCATAAAATTTTTTGAGACTAAGTGGCTAACTTGAACTTGAAATTTACAACAAAATTTCAAATAAAAAATAAGTAAAAAAAAAAGAATAATTTATCTTATTCTTTCAATAATTAAGAGCATTGGGGGATGATTTATTTGATTGATAAATTGATACGCCAATACTTGATATTTTTCTTGCGGAAGTTTTTCTAATTTTTCAAATAATTTTGTTTTTTCAGTCATACCATTGTCATGACCAGAATATATAACGAGGATAATTTGTCCGTAAAGAGCCAAATTATCCAATATATCCTGAACCGCTTTAAAAGTACTCGGAAACTCTGTTGTTACATTATGATCGCCACCTGGAAGATATCCTAAATTGAAAATAGCCCCTTGGACAAGATTGTCATCAATATAATCGGAAACATTATCATGAGAATCTAAAATAAATTTATATGATGCTTTTGTAAAATGATCTAATGATTCGACTCTTTTTTTTGAATTTTGAATGGCTATTTCTTGAATATCGAAGCCAATAAGAGAACCAGTAAAATCCTTTAACGATAGTAAAAAGGCACTGTCATGGCCATTCCCAAGAGTTGCATCGATGAATAATCCTTGGGGATTTTTTTGAACCTGTTGTTTTAAGAGTTGATGACTGTATTGTAAAGCGTTGTACATTTTATATTCCTCCTCTGTTACATTCATGTTACATATATTAAAACTAAAATAAAAGACTTGAAATGTGAACTTTTAATGAATTAAATTAGCTATAATAGATGAAGATTATAATATATTATTATATAGTTTGACAGTGGAGGGTAATTAAGTGAAGAGTAGACATGAAATAATGAAAGCCAAGGCAAGATTAGTAAAACAAAATAAAGCTAAAAAGGCAATGAAACATATCAATGCTGGATTAGTGCTTATGGCTGCAGGTGCTGTCTTAAGTCATGTGTCAGCGAATGAGGCTGTTGTTGTACAAGCACAATCAAGTAGTCGTGTTAGCCAATCAGATTTTTTAGGATTAATTACGGATTACGCAAAACAAATTGCTTCTGAAAATGACTTGTATGCATCAGTAATGATTGCCCAAGCTGCATTAGAATCAGGATGGGGTAATAGTACTTTATCAAAAGCACCTAACTACAATTTATTTGGTATTAAAGGTGAATATAACGGAAACTCTGTTGTAAAAGATACATTAGAAGACGATGGATCTGGAGAGTATTATCAAATTCAAGATGCTTTCCGTCGTTACGATAATTATGGTGAATCTTTAACTGACTACGCGTCGTTATTAACAGGGGATAATGATGTCAATAACTGGCGTTATAACTTCTATTCAGGTGCACGTTACAGCAATACGAATTCGTATCAAGATGCAACGGCTCATTTAACTGGTCGTTACGCAACTGATACTCGTTACGGGGACAAATTAAACCGTATCATTGCTGAAAATAATTTAACACAATATGATTTCGCAAGTTCAGATAAACCAGTAAGCGTCGTTCCTTCTACACCAGAATCTAATACAGGTTCTAACGAAGCAGGTTCAATTGCAGGAACTTATACAGTTAAAGCAGGAGATGGTTTCTGGGGGATTGCACGTCGTTTTGGAACGACAGTTGAAGCCCTTAAAGCTGCGAACGGTACAACTAGTAATTTAATTCATCCAGGTCAAGTCATTAAATTACCTGGTAACTCAACAATTGTTGAAAAACCAAGTACACCACCAACAAACTCAGATAACACTTCGGAAAACACTGAAGCAATTACAAGTGTGGGTGGTTCATATACAATTAAACGTGGCGATGGCTTATACGCGATTGCTCGTAAACATGGTATGACGTTGAACCAACTTAAATCATTAAATGGATTATCAAGTAACTTAATCCATCCAGGACAAGTATTAAAAGTAAGTGGAGCAACTCAAGGAAACACTGAGTCTTCAACTAATACGTCACCGAATACAGATTCAACAAATACTAAACCAACTGAACCTACAAACAATGGTGGTTCAACTAATACATCTGGTTCATACTTAGTTAAGGCTAGCGACGGTCTATACCGTATCGCAGTAAACCATGGTATGTCATTAAATCAATTGAAAGCATTAAACGGCTTATCAAGCAATTTAATTCATCCAGGACAAGTACTAAAAGTTTCAGGTGCTACAACAAGTACACCAGCTTCTACAGTAGAAGCTAACGAAGTATCACAACCAACTGTTGTTGAAGAGGACAATACGTCAACAACAATTGTTGAACCTGAAGCGGCGCCAGTTGTTGAAGAAACAGTCGTAGAAGATACAGTTGAAGCTCCAACGAATTCATCATATACAGTAGCTGTTGGCGATACTTTATATAGTATTGCACGTCGTAATGGCTTAAATGTTAATGAATTAATTGAAAAGAATAACGGTTCAACAACAATCTTTATTGGACAAACAATTGGATTGAACTAATACAGTTAGTTTGATATAATTCAAAAAGAATTTATATAAAACTTTACTTAGAAATAGTAAATAAAGTCATTGTTTAGAGAGCTTATGGTTGGTGAAAATAAGTCAATCGCTTTGTTGAACTCGTCTAATTAGGTGCTTACTTGAAAGTAATGATAGAGTAAGCCGTGTTGACCGCGTTAAGGTACTTAAGATGACATTATTGTCATAAACATAGGTGGTACCGCGGTCACTCGCCCTATATTATTTAGTGAATATGCTAGATAATATAGGGTGTTTTTTATTTTTTGAGAGAATTTTATTTTAATATAGATTAAAACAGTGCAATTTTCACTTTTTATTGTAAATATTGTATAATGAAAAAGAATTTATAGATTATTGGAGGAAGAAAATGAGTTATCAACATCGTATCATTGAAAAGAAATGGCAAGAATATTGGGACAAGAATGAAACATTTAAAACAAAGGATCGTGGTGTCGATCATCCTAAATATTATGCGTTAGATATGTTCCCATATCCATCAGGACAAGGCTTACACGTAGGGCATCCAGAAGGGTATACAGCAACTGATGTGATTGCTCGTATGAAGCGTGCTCAAGGTTTTGATGTTCTACATCCAATGGGATGGGATGCTTTTGGTCTGCCAGCAGAGCAATATGCCTTAGATACAGGGAATAACCCGGCTGATTTTACAGAACACAATATTCAAACATTTAAACGTCAAATCAAATCACTTGGTTTTAGTTACGATTGGGACCGCGAGATTAATACAACGGATCCAAATTATTATAAATGGACACAATGGATTTTCACCAAATTATTTGAAAAAGGTTTAGCTTATCAAGATGATGTGATGGTTAACTGGTGTCCGGCATTAGGAACTGTATTAGCGAATGAAGAAGTAATTGATGGTGTTTCTGAGCGTGGGGGACATCCTGTTTACAGACGCCCAATGAAACAATGGGTTTTAAAAATTACTGAATATGCTGAAAGATTAATAGAAGATTTAGA
Organism: Ruoffia sp. FAM 26254; assembly: GCF_045528545.1. Taxonomy (NCBI): domain Bacteria; kingdom Bacillati; phylum Bacillota; class Bacilli; order Lactobacillales; family Aerococcaceae; genus Ruoffia; species Ruoffia sp. FAM 26254. Next base: position 18,830 of record NZ_JBGQQY010000033.1, on the reverse strand, counting down.
TGAAGTTAACTGGCCAGACAGTGTGAAAGAAATGCAAAAACATTGGGTTGGTAAATCTGAAGGTGCTATGATTAAATTCAAAGTTGCAGATTCAGATAAAGTCATCGAATCATATACTACGCGACCTGATACGTTATTCGGGACTTCTTATGTTGTATTAGCACCGGAGTTAGATATTGTAAATGACTTAATGACTCCAGACCAAGAAGAAGCAGTCCGTGCATATATTAGTGAAGTTGAAACTAAGAGTGAATTAGAACGAACATCATTAAATAAAGACAAGACAGGTGTATTTACAGGGTCATATGTGATTAACCCAGCAACAAAACAAGAAATTCCAATTTGGATTGCTGATTACGTGATTGCTTCCTATGGTACGGGTGCGGTTATGGGTTCAGCAGCTCATGATGAACGTGATTTTGCATTCGCCACTAAATATGACCTACCTATTGTACCAGTGATTGAAGGGCCAGAAAAAGAAGTGCCATATTATGGCGATGGACCACACATCAACTCTGAATTCTTAGATGGATTAAACATAGAAGATGCAATTCAAAAGATGAATACTTGGTTAGAAGAGAATGATTTCGGTGAACGCCAAATCAATTATCGCTTACGTGATTGGGTGTTCTCTCGTCAACGTTATTGGGGAGAACCGATTCCAGTGATTCATTGGGAAGATGGGACAACAACAGCTGTTCCTGAAAATCAGCTACCAGTTACTTTACCAGTAACAGACAAAATTCAACCAAGCGGAACTGGAGAATCACCATTAGCAAACATTGAAGAGTGGGTTAACGTTACAGATCCAGAAACAGGAATGAAAGGCCGTCGTGAAACAAATACAATGCCACAATGGGCAGGTAGTTCATGGTACTTCCTACGCTTTATGGATCCTCACAATGAAGACGCATTGGTTTCTCAAGAAGCTTTAGAAAAATGGGAGAATGTTGATTTATATATTGGTGGAGCTGAGCACGCTGTACTTCATTTATTATACGCTCGCTTCTGGCATAAATTCCTTTATGATATCGGTGTCGTTCCAACGAAAGAACCATTCCAAAAATTATTTAACCAAGGTATGATTCTAGGTGAAAACAATGAAAAAATGTCTAAATCAAAAGGGAATGTTGTTAACCCAGATGATGTAGTGAATGAATATGGAGCAGATACATTACGTGTTTACGAAATGTTCATGGGTCCATTAGACGCTTCAATTGCTTGGAGCGAGAATGGATTAGAAGGTAGCCGTCGTTTCTTAGATCGTGTATGGCGTCTATTAATTAACGAAGATACTTTAGCATTGGCAGATAGTGTCAAAGAGTCAGATAGTAAAGAGTTAGAAAAAGTTTATCACCAAACAGTTAAAAAAGTGACTGAAGATTATGAACAATTACATTTTAATACAGCAATCTCACAAATGATGATTTTCTTAAATGAAGCTAAAGATGCGGATGTTTTACCAATTCAATTTGCTGAAGGTTTTGTAAAATTACTTGCACCATTAGCACCACACTTAGCAGAAGAGATTTGGGAAAAACTAGGTCATACTGAAAGTATTTCAGAAGAAGCATGGCCAACGTTTGTTGAAGAATTAACTGTGGATGACCAAGTAGAAATTGTTATTCAAGTGATGGGTAAATTAGTTACAAGATTAGATATTGATGTTAACCTAGATAAAGAAGTAGTTGAGGAATTGGCTTTAAGTCAAGAGTCTGTACAAGAAGCCATTAAAGGGAAAACAATCCGTAAAGTAATTGTTGTACCGAATCGTTTGGTGAACATAGTAGCAAACTAGTTTAAAGGAGGAAGTGCTATGAGTAAACAGCACAATGATCGAGATAACTCGAATGATTTATCTAATCAACAACCTTACAATAGAGACGAATTTCAGACCATAGAGTTTACCGAAGAAGAAAAGAATATCCTACGTCGGCCGAATCGACAGCCAATCGATGGAGATTATTTTGCTCAAACTGAAATGACTAAGGAAGAATTAGAGAATCTAGATCGACCCGAAAGAGATGAAGATTTAGATGAAGCAAGGACATCTGAAGCTGAACCATCATCTAGCACACCGACTGTGAATGAATTTCGTTATAAGCCCTTGCGTGAACGAAATAGAGAAAAAGAAATGTTGGAAAAGGAAAAGGAACAACAAGAAAAGCAAAAACCAAAAGAGAGAAAAAAATTATTTGGTGATGTATTTAAACCAACATATGAAGAACGCTACGATCTAACAGAGTTGGAAGATATTACAGATTATAATCAATTCCAAGAAAGTGAAAAAAGATTGTCAGAAGAGAAAGAAAGGAAAGATTCTGTATTTAAAAATCTTTTCTCTCGTAAGGCAGAAGACCATTCCGAAGTTGAAGGTATGGATTACTCGGATTCAATTGAAACTGACAATTTTGAAGTTAAAGAATCAGAAAAGAGCGAGACAGGACTTTTCAGTTCTGTGAAAAACTTATTCTCTTCTTCTGATGAAACCGATGAATCTGAAGTTAAACAAGAAGAAGCAGAACAAGATGCGAAAGATAATCTTGAATTCGAAGAATCAGTGAATCAAACCGATTGGTTAAATCAAGATAATTATACGGAAGAATTAGTTACAGAAGAGGAGCTGACACCAGATTACAGCGACTTAGATGAGGAAGAATCAATTGAAGCTGATTTAGTTTATGAAGAAGATCAAGAAGTTTATCCGGCAGAAAGTGGTATCGAAGCTAGCTATCAATCAGGAGATAATGCATCTGACGAAGACGAAGAGAATTTCGATGAAGCTGATGCGATGGATATCACTGATTTGGATGAGGACGAATCTCAATCAGAAACATCTTTAGAATTTGAAGACGAAATCACTGCATCAGACTTTGATGAAGAAGAGGAAGTAAACAGTGAATCTGACTCTGAACCAGATATCGATGAACAATTCAAAGATAAGGACCTCACTGACGAAGAATTAGATCAATTAAGTGAGAAAATTAGCCAAGATACAGATATCATTGAAAACCCCATTCTAACGGATCAAGTATTAAATGAGTATTACTCTCAAAACGATACGGTCATTGAGGAACGACTCGAAGAGGAATCGGATGAAGAAGACGAGAAGTCAGGGATTACAAGTGGTGCTTCTTGGCTAACCATTGGTAATGTTCTCTCTCGTGTCATTGGAGCGCTTTATGTCATTCCATGGGCAACATGGTTAGGAGCTGAATATACGCAAGCCAACGTACTATATAGTGCGGGTTACAAGCCATATTCATTAATGCTGGCAATAGCGACGGCTGGTTTCCCAAGTTCAATTGCAAAACAAATGGCTTATTATCACTCTTTAAAAGAGTACAAAACAGCTGATAAGCTCTTCAAAAACAGTATAATTATTATGTTGTTAACAGGGGTGCTATCAGGCGGATTGTTATTTTTAATCGCGCCAATATTAGCCGAAAATACATCAACAACCAATGTTGAAGGAGCGACGATGGTTATTCGTTCATTATCACCGGCACTATTAATTCTTCCGGCAATGAGCTTACTCCGTGGTTATTTCCAAGGATTTAATGACATGAAACCAACCGCTATTTCTCAGATTATTGAACAATTTGCTCGTGTTGGATACTTATTAGCAGCTACTTACGCCATTATGATGATTTATAGTGGTGAAGTAACTCAAGCTGTTGTTCACTCAACATTTGCGGCCTTTATTGGAGCTCTAGGAGCACTATTATATTTAATATTTGAATATATTAGACGCTTACCAGTAGCTAAACGCTTAATTGCTAAATCGGCAAACAATGTGAACTTAGACTTTAAAGAAAGTATCAAAATTATGGTTGTCGATAGTATTCCATTTATCTTATTAGGATCAGGAATTATTATCGCTCAGTTAATTGATACATATACTTTCGGACAAATATTAGAATCAACGTCAGCCTTACTATTCACTGAGATTGAAGAACTCTATGGGGTTCTAAGTTTAGATGTGGATAAACTTGTGATGATTATTATTTCATTAGCAGTTGCGTTAGCTTCTTCATTAGTACCCGTTATTTCGAAGAAATTTGCACAAAGAAATATTGCAGGTACGAGCGAATTAGTTGAACATATTACGGTATTATTCAGTATCGTCATGATTCCAGCAGCATTAGGAATGGCATCAATTGCTAATAATATTTACTATTTATTCTATCCAAATGGATCAGAAGCAGGGCCAGGACTTTTAATTACAGCCTCAATTTCTAGTATCGTACTAGGGGCTTATACGGTGTTCTCGACAATCTTACAATCGATGAATTATCGTCGCTTAGCGGTACGTTTCCTATTAATTGGACTTGTAGTTAAAGCAATTTTACAATTCCCATTTGTTGCTTTATTTGAAGCACATGGTGCGTTAGTTTCAACGGCTATTGGTTTCTTAGTTTCAACTGTATTGATGTGGATCAAGTTGAGTCGTGAATTAGACTTTAATTACCCTAGATTGAATAGCAGTATCATCAAGATACTCATTGCTTCGGCATTAATGACAGTTTCAGCAGCTATGTGGAATCAATCATTAAACCTTCTATTCGGTCCTGTTGGACGCGGATTTACTTTCCTTAAAATCGTCATTGTCATCATTATGGCAGTACTTGTTTATGGAAGTGTTCTCGGTATTATGAACATGTTATCAGTCTTAATTGGTAATCGATTTAAAGATATTCAAGATAAAATGAGGTTAATGTAATGAGATTAGATAAATTATTAAGTCATGCAGGATATGGCTCACGAAAAGATGTAAAAAAAATTATTGTGAGTGGTTCAATAACTGTAAATGATAAAGTAATCAAAAAAGTGGGACACAATGTGGATCCAGAAATTGATACAATTCAATACATGAACGAGCCTGTTTTATATCAAGAATACTACTATGTCATGTTAAATAAACCAGATGGGATTATTAGCGCGACAGAAGATAGAGAATATGAAACGGTGATTGACTGGGTTGAATTAGACTTTGGCCATGCTCAACTCTTTCCAGTTGGAAGATTGGATATAGATACAACTGGTTTCCTTCTTTTGACGAATAACGGACAATTAGCACATCAATTACTTTCACCCAAGAAAAAAGTGAAGAAGCGTTATGAAGCTTTAATTGAAGGTGTGGTGACAGAAGAAGATATTCAAAAGTTTGACAAAGGACTTGATTTGGGTGATTTTATTACTCAGTCAGCGAATTTAGAAATACTTGAAGTACACCCTGAAATTTCCCAAACATTAATTCATGTGGAGATTACTGAAGGTAAATTCCATCAAGTAAAGCGTATGTTTGAAGCGGTGGGCAAGGAAGTTATCCAATTGCACCGTATTTCTATGGGCCCTTTAAAGCTTGACCCCGAGTTAGCTCTTGGTGACTACCGAGAATTAACAGAAGCGGAGATGGATCTATTAGTTCCATACGGCTTAGAGTAGTTTATCAAGGTTAATGAATAAGGAATTGCATGTTAAAAAAACAATTCTTATATTCATTAGCCTTTTTATTATGGAATGAAAAAATGTTCATTGTGAATAAGTTATTTAACTTTTTGCAACAAGAGATTAGTGATAGAATAGTAATAATGAAATTAGTGAAGGAGCATTATTCATAATGAAAAATATAAATTGGTTACAAGAAGTAGAATCACGTCAAGACGTCTTACTTAAAGATTTATTTCGAATTCTGGAAGTAGAATCAATCAGAGAAGATGACTTAGCGACAGAAGAAACACCTGTGGGACCAGGTCCGAAACGTGCTTTAGAAGAGTTTCTTGCGATGGCCAAAGAAGACGGTTTTGAAACTGAACAATTTGGACCTTGGGCTGGTCACGTGAAAGTGGGCGAAGGAGACGAGCTCTTAGGTGTTTTAGGACACGTGGATGTTGTCCCTGTAGGGACTGGTTGGGATACGGATCCATTTAAACCAGAGATTATTAATAATTGTATTTACGCTCGTGGTTCAAGTGATGATAAAGGGCCAACAGTGGCAGCTTACTTTGCAGTAAAATTATTACGAGAACTAGGTGTAAAATTCAACAAACGCATTCACTTAATTGTTGGAACAGATGAAGAAAGTGGATGGCAATGTATGGATTATTACTTCCAACATGCGCCAATGCCAGATTTAGGCTTCTCACCAGATGCGACTTTCCCAATCATTAATGGTGAAAAAGGGAATGTATCAGCCATCTTTGATTTAAAATTAGGTGAAACACTCGAAGCAGACAATCATTTAGTTAAATTAACAGCCGGCTTACGTGCGAATATGGTACCACAAGATGCCACAGCAATTATTCAAACGAATGATGCTGCTAACCTATCTAAAGCATTCCAAGAGTTTATTGATGAGCATGATGCTTTATCTGGAGACAGCAGTATTGAAGGAGATCAATTAACATTAGACTTAGTAGGTAAAGCAGCCCACGGTTCGACACCTGAAAAAGGTGTGAACGCTGGAACTCATTTAGCGAAGTTCTTAGAAAACTATGCATTTGATTCAAAAGGAGCTCAAGATACGATTCAATTATTAGCGCGTGAATTATTTGAAGGCTTCGATGGAAGTAACATCGGTGTGAATTACACACATGAAGTCATGGGCGATGTGTCAATGAATGTGGGTATCATTGATTTTGATGACGCACAAGGTGCTAACATTGACGCGAACTTCCGTTTTCCAAAAGGAACAAACCCAGAAACAATTCAAGAACAAATTAATACGCATCTATTAGCCTATGATGCGACAGTGACAATGTCTGATTCAAAAGAACCTCATTATGTCCCAGGTGATGATCCATTAGTTCAAACACTTCTTGATGTATATGAAAGACAAACAGGTGAAAAAGGTGTTGAACAAACGATTGGTGGAGGAACATACGCCCGCTTAATGCCTAGAGGAGTTGCATATGGTGCCTTATTCCCTGATTCAATTGATACAATGCACCAAGCAAACGAATTTATTGCTTTAGAAGATTTATTCAGAGCGACGGCAATTTACGCTGAAGCAATCTATGAGTTAACACGTTAAAATGTTAGAGAAAGAAATTATCCGCTCGAAGAAAAACGCACAAGTTAAAGCTTGGAAGAAGTTACTTACGAGCAAAGGGCGTAAGAAAAGTCAAAGTTTCTTGATTGAAGGTACCCATTTAGCATTAGAAGCAATTGAATGGAAAGTTCCAGTAAAGCAGTGGATTATGACAGAAGACTATTATCAACAGAATAGTCAGGCATTAAGCCTCTCATCAGAAGCACCCATTACAGTGATTGATGGTGATATCGCCAAAGAACTATCCGCTACTCAAACACCACAAGGCGTTTTTGCTGAAGTTGAAGCGACAGGAAAGCAATCTGAATTGGTCAAAGGGGCACGCTATTTACTAGTAGATAAGGTGCAAGATCCTGGTAATTTAGGAACAATGATTCGTACCGCAGATGCGGCAGGTTATGATGCGATAATTATCGGAGAAGGATCTGTAGATATCTATAATGAGAAAGTCGTCCGTTCAACCCAAGGTTCTTTATGGCATTTACCTGTCATTGTAATGCCTTTACCTCAAGCGATTGAAGAATTAAAAGCTATAGGAGTACAAGTATTAACTACTGTCTTAAATAAAGAGGCCATCTCTTATAAAGAGACAGATCAAACAATGCCTGTAGCGATTGTAGTAGGTAATGAGGGGCAAGGTGTAAGTGAAGAAATTCAAGCAATCAGTGATCAATTAATCTTCATTCCCATGCTAGGCAATGCAGAGTCGTTAAATGTAGGTGTAGCGACTGGAATTTTATTATTCCATTATATTAAAATGTAATTATTACAGTTATGTTTCATGAACTTTATGTAATATTAATATTATCTTCATACTTTATTTGAATTATTGTTGTATAATAAATGCAATCACAATATTTGGAGGAATATATTTGACTTTAAAATGGCAAAAAGATCCGGAATATTTAGCTCTCGTTGAGGATTTATTAGATCACGAGTTGGTTCAAAAATTAGAAATGTACAAGCATCACCAAGTAACTAACCGCTTATTACACTCATTATCGGTTTCTTACCGTAGTTACCGTTGGGCTAAACGACTAAAATTGAATACAAAAGCTATTGCTAGAGCTGGACTATTGCATGATTTATTTTTCTACGATTGCGAAACAAAGCATGAAGTAGGAGGAAAAGGTCATAATTTCGAACATCCACGTATTGCATTAGAAAACGCAAAAAAACTTACAGAGTTATCTGAGTTAGAATGCGACATTATATTGAAGCATATGGCTGGAGCAACACGCGACGTGCCTAAATATGCTGAAAGTTGGATTGTTACTTTAATGGATAAACACAGTTGTATTGCAGAATTAACGACCGGAGCATTTAGCTTCATTTATCGTCATACTGTCAAAGCCATGGACGTAGCATACAATCCAAATCAAATGAATTAATCAGTTTGACTTTAATATAAAGAGTTACTATAATAAGATAATGAATTATTAAACATATAGAAGAAACTAGTAAGAACCGCCATCGACAGGGATATTTAGCATTGACTGAAACTAAATAACATAAGCCGGTTTCTTACGTTCAATTTCGGAGTGGATCTGTAAAGAATTCTTATTAGAATTTGAAAAAGATACCTAAAGCCTAGGTTACCGGCGTAAGAGCTTAGTTAATTATTCTTTAACTAAGAATTAGGGTGGTACCACGGTAGCGCGTCCCTTTTTTGGGGCGTGCTTTTTTATGTATTTATTTAAAAAAGGAGAAAAACATGACATCAACTATTGAACAATTAAAGTCATCAATTGAAGCTTTAGCACAAGATGCTGCTAAAGAAATTCAAGCGAGTGACTCAACTAATGCACTTCAATCAATTCGAGTAAAATTTACTGGAAAAAAAGGTGAATTAACTCAATATACGAAAGAAATGCGCCACTTATCTAATGAAGAAAAGCCAGAATTAGGTAAAGCGATACAAAATTTCCATTCAATCTTCAATGAAGCCTTTGAGAAACAAACAGCGCTCATTAAAGCGAAAGAGTTAGAACAGCAATTAGCAAATGAAACGATTGATGTGACATTACCAGGGTATGCTCAACCATACGGCACACGACATATCTTAACGCAAACTTTAGAAGAAATTGAAGATTTCTTTTTAGGGATGGGTTATCAAGTTGTCGAAGGTCCAGAAGTGGAATTAGACTCTTATAACTTTGAACGTATGAACTTACCAAAGAATCATCCAGCGCGAGATATGCAAGATACATTCTATGTAGATGATGAAGTACTTTTACGTACACATACGTCACCAGTACAAGCACGTACAATGGAAGTCCATAATTTTGAAGAAGACGGCCCATTAAAAATGATCAGTCCAGGTAAAGTGTTCCGTCGTGATAGTGATGATGCAACGCATTCACACCAATTCCAACAAGTGGAAGGCTTAGTGATTGCTGAAGATATCACATTGGCTGATTTAAAAGGGACATTATTATTATTAGTTCAAAGATTATTTGGTGAAGAACGTGAAATTCGTCTTCGTCCAAGTTTCTTCCCCTTTACAGAACCATCAGTAGAGGTTGATGTGAGCTGCTTTAAGTGTGGTGGAGAAGGATGTTCTGTATGTAAACAAACAGGTTGGATTGAAATTTTAGGCGCTGGAATTGTTCACCCGCGCGTTCTAGAAATGTCTGGGATTGAAGTTGAGAAATATAGCGGTTTTGCGTTTGGTTTAGGAATTGAACGTGTCGCAATGCTTAAATATAACATCGACGATATTCGTCATTTCTATCAAAATGATTTAAGATTCTTAAAACAATTTAAAGGAGGTCAAAACTAATATGTTAATTTCACTCGAATGGTTAAGTGACTTCCTAGACCTATCAGATATTACAGGCTTAGAATTAGCTGAACGTATGTCAAGAACAGGAATTGAAGTTGAATCCGTTGAAAATATTGGTAAAGGTTTAAATAATATTGTTGTCGGTGAGGTTGTAGAACTTGTGCCACATCAAGATAGTGATCACTTAAATGTGGCACAAGTTAATGTAGGTAGCAGTGATTTAAGTCAAATCGTCTGTGGAGCTCCAAACATTAAACAAGGTCAAAAAGTAATTGTTGCCTTACCAGGCGCAGTATTGCCTGGCGGACTGGAAATATTAGAAAGTACATTACGCGGTGTGGACTCAAATGGTATGATTTGTTCTTTACAAGAGCTTGGCTTTAGTGACAGTGTTGTTGCTAAAGAATATGCCAAAGGGATCTTTATCTTACCTGAAGATGCCCCAGTAGGCGAAGACATTGTGTCATATATGAAATTAGATGACGATATTATTGAATTAGATATTACACCTAACCGTGCTGATGCTTTAAGTATGTATGGAACAGCTTACGAAGTGGGAGCAATTTATGATCAAAAACCACAATTTAATTTAATTGAAGAGCGAGACTTTGCAAAAGATTCTAAATTGGGACAAGTTCAAATTGAAGTTGAAAGTCCAGAATTATCAAATGCGTACCAAATCCGTTTAATTGAGGACGTCGAAGTAAAAGCGAGCCCACTTTGGGTACAACTCCGTTTAATGAAAGCTGGAATACGTCCGGTAAATAATATTGTTGATACAACAAATTACTTCTTATTATTATATGGACAGCCTATGCATGCATTTGACTTTGATCAATTAGAGTCAAAAACAATTAAAGTAAAGTCAGCAGCTAAAGGAGATACTTTAACAACTCTTGACGGTGTTGAAAGAACATTAGAACCAACGGATACAGTCATTGCATCAGGAGACCAACCTATTGCTTTAGCAGGTGTTATGGGTGGTTTAGATTCGGAAGTGACGAACAATACTAAGAATGTCTTATTAGAGACAGCTATATTTGATTCACAACGAGTTCGTTCGTCATCTAAGAAATTTGCTTTACGTTCTGAATCAAGTGCTCGCTTTGAAAGAGGAATCAACGTAAGTAAATTAAATGAGTCAGGCGAACAAGCTGCTTTATTAATGGCTCAATTATCAGGTGGACAGATCGCTGATGGTGTTAAAGAGTTTAACCAACTCAATACGGACAATGTTAAAATTAGCGTTCACAATAACTCTCCAGAGAAGAAATTAGGTATAACTTTAACGAAAGACGACATCGTTAAAATTATCGATCGTTTAGGCTTTGAAGTTGAGTTTAATGAAGAAGAGTTTATTGTGGATGTGCCAGCAAGACGTTGGGATATTTCAATTGAAGCGGATATCTTAGAAGAGATTGCTCGTATCTATGGTTATGATAATATTCCAACAACATTACCAACAACACCGAGTCAACCAGGACGTTTAACTCAAAGACAACAATTAATTCGTAAAACAAGAACTGTAACGGAAGGCTTAGGCTTAAACCAAGCGATTACTTATGTCTTAACATCTAAAGAACATGCTAGTTTATTAAAATCTGACGATCATTCATTAGTTGAGTTAGAATTACCAATGAGTGAAGAACGTACGGTTCTAAGACAAAGTATGTTCCCAGCTTTAATGGAAATCGCACAATATAACCAAGCACGACAAAACAAAGATTTAGCTTTCTATGAAACAGGACGTGTTTTCTTCGGACAAGGTACACATGTTCAACCGAAAGAAGAAGAACGATTAGCGATTCTACTTTCTGGAGAATATAAAGGATCTCAATGGTATGAAAGTAAAAAGAATTATGATTTCTACGTACTAAAAGGGATGTTAGAAACATACTTTGAAAGCTTACGAATTGCTTCACAAATTGAATTTAAACCGACATCAGAGATCGATGTGATGCATCCAGGTAGAACGGCTATCATTTCATTAGCGGGTGAAGATATCGGATTTATGGGACAAATTCATCCATTAGTGACTGAAGAATTTGATTTAAATCAAGGAACATTCTTCGCTGAGATTGAATTAGATAAATTAGTTGCTTATCCGACAGCTGATTTAGTTCAAACTCCAATTGCTAAATACCCATCAACGTCACGTGACTTAGCTTTATTAGTTGACGATACGTTATTGCATCATGAATTAAATTCAACAATTGCAGAAAATGGAGGTCAGTATTTAGTTTCGATTGAGTTATTTGACCGTTATGTTGGTGAGAACATTCCAGAAGGTAAGCAATCATTGGCTTATCATATGACTTTCCAAAACCCGAATGAAACATTGAAAGACGAAGATATCGAAAAAGTAATGGCTAACATTACAGATGCTCTGAAAGATATAGATGGTTTAGAAATTAGATAATATGATAAAACAGCACTTATTTTTTAAGAGTGCTGTTTTTGTAATATTCATTCATTTTCTGAAGAATTCTTCCGAAAAAATGTGACATAATCTTCAGAAAAAAGAATAGTGCATATAAAAGATTTATGCAAAATATTATATATAAATAGTTTTAAAAACTAATAAACATCGAATGTTATAAAAATATTGAATTTACTAATAAACAATATTTTACATTGTTTCAATAAAGTTACATATATGAATGGTTTGTAAAGAAATGATTAAAGCGCTTATATCAATATGTTATAAGGTCTTTTGCTCGAGGTATATCATTTGAAAAAAATAATAATAATGATTATGATATATACAACATAAATATTTTATTTCTTTTTATTTATGATTATAAGGAGGATTAATTATGAAAAAACAATTGAAGAAATTAATTTTAGGGACATTAAGTGCAGGTTTAGTATTATCATTAGTACCAGCAACAATCTTTGCAAGTGAGACTACTGAGACAAGTGAAGAAACTGAAGAGGTAGCAACAGAAGAGACAGAAGAATCTTCTGAAGAAACTGAAGAAACTGAATCAACTGAGGAAACTTCAGAAGAGTCTACAGAAGACACTGAAGCAACTGAAGGTGAAGAAGATTTAACACCAAGTGCAGACAACCCTTACTCTGAAGCTGAAATCACAGAATTCATCAAACCAACTGAAGAATGGGATCCAAACTTAGTATTAGAAAGAGCTGACTTAGAAGCTGGTTATCAAGAAGTATTAGATACTGCGAAAGAACGCTCGATGAATGACGAAGTGAATTTAACGTTTGATGAAGTGGTAGAGGTTATGGGTGACGATCCAACATCGGTATCTGAAACAGATAATGGTGAAATATTTAGATACGTTTCAATTGAAGATGACATCGTACAAGTTGTTCGTTTCCAAACATATGTGAATTCTGAAGAAGATGGACCAGAATTAACAAACGTTGAATACCAATACAAGACAGCAAAAATGTTCGAACGCTTAGAAACAACTGTTGAAGATTTACAAACATTATTTAACGAAGGTGACTTAGCCGCATTTACTGATACATTTGGCCAACCAGAAGTGGTAACAACATCACTATTCCCTGAACGTTACACTGAAGCATTCTTATGGTCAGTTGTTGAGAATGAAGACGTTGAAGTTGGAGAAATTGCTGCGGTTGAAGTTCAAACTGAAAATGATGAGTTAACTAACTTAGCATACTATGAACAAGAAGAATTAGAAGACGAAGCATCTACTGAATCAGAAGATTCAGCAACAGAAGAAGATTCAGATGCTGAAACTTCAGAAGAATCTACTGAAGAAGAAAGTGCAGAATAATATAATTGTATCAAACTAACTCCAATTTGCTTGTAACAAATTAATACGAGGAGGTGAGAACCATGGAACAGGTATTAGAATTGCAAAAACTGGATTTAGATAATAATGTTTCACCCATGAGCAGTAGTAATAGTAATAATTGTGGAGATATAATTATCATTACTGGTTAATGATGACAATCAAAAGATAAAAAGTTCTCCTACAAAAAATGCAGGAGAACTTTTTATCTATTATTAACTGTTTCAATAAATCAAGGAGCTATAAGAACGAAAAAAATTGAAAGCAGGAAATTATATGTCTAGAACTAAAAGCATTTACAATGAGACCTTAGCAAGTAAATATAATAATAAAGATATACTATCTAAATCTGTAGATAAAATACTAGATGATCAATGGAATTTCTATGAGAAAGATATTTTTATTAATTGTAATTTTTCAGGCAATAAAATACCTGATCAAGGGTGGAAAATCCATGTATCTTGTACTTTAAAAAATGCATTGGATATATTGAATATTGTTACAGAAACATTAAAAAAGGAAAAAGTGAATTTTAAATATGTAAAAAATACTGAACTATTAAATATAATGTATAAAAAGAATTTCTCAAGAGTGGGTGCTGGGAAGTTTATTACTATTTACCCGAATAATGAAGAACAATTTATAGAGTTACTTGAAATACTTTATTTTAAATTAAAAGATTTTGAAGGGCCATATGTATTAAGTGATAGGAGATATAAAGATTGTGCCGTTTTATATTATAGGTATGGAGGCTTTAAAGAAATAATCAGATATGATGATGAAGGAAAAAAGAATACTTAATATTAGATAGCGACAATGAATATATTATAGATAACAGATTGGCATATTATTCTCCTCCAAAAGGTCAGGATGAAATCATATCTTATAAGGCTAGCAATGAACAAGAAAGCCCTAATGATTATGTTTTTAAAAAAGCTCTAAAATTTTCAAGTTTGGGTGGGGTGTATTTAGCTGAGGATATTAATGGAGAAAATGTGATTATAAAAGAAGCGCGCCCCTATATTAACTATTTTCCAAATGGCATTATGGGGACTGATCGACTAAAATCAGAATATAATCTGTTGAGTTTTTTCTCTAAGCATACTAATGTTCCTAAAGCTCTTGATTTTTATAAACAGTGGGAGCATTATTTTTTAGTTGAAGAATTTATTGATGGTAAAACACTCTACAATTTTTACATGGATGAAACACCAATTCTAGATGTTGACTTTAATGGAAAAAAATGGAATGAATATTTAATAAAAATTTGTGATATATTTATACAGATAACAGACATATTAGAATGTATCCATGATTATGGATACATATATGGAGACTTATCTCCAAACAATGTAATGATTACTGAAGACCATAAAGTTTATTTGATTGATCTTGAGAGTAGTATAAATATAAATGAAATTAATTTAGCATCACAAACGTTTGAATATACAGAAGAAATTACTAGTAATAATTTCTTCCAGTCAGATATCTATTCCATTGGACTTCTTTTATTAAGTTGTCTGATTAACCGAAACCGCTTGTACTTATTAGATGAAAGCAAAATAGAGGATGTTATACAGCAACTCTTTTCAAATTATACTTTTCCTATTGAATTGAAAGAATTAATTTATAGTTTAATTGATGCGGACCATGCTAATCGACCATCGACTAAAGAGATAAAAGAAAACCTATCTGAAATAAAGGAAATTCTTAATGAGTTGGAAATTAATGTAATTGAAAACAATACCTCTTTAAAGAAAAAAATTGATGAAGTAAAATACTCAGTAAAACCTTTATTAAATGGGATAAATAGTTATAGAGAAAAATCATTGTCAGATGTATATTCTACTTCAGATATTATTGATAACCTTTACAATTTTAGTAATGGTCTTTTAGGTATTGCTTACACAAAATTTAAAATGAATGAAGTAAGTAGTAACGATATGCAAGATATTGAAACTGTCATTAGTGAGAGTAAGTATTGCCCTGAAGGTTTATACACCGGAAGAAGTGGCATTGCTTGGAAGCTATCAGAAATGGGCTTTTTAAAAGATGCAGAAAAAATTTTCCCTTCTACAGTAACTGAAAGTTCAAATTTATCTTTATACTCTGGTTTAGCAGGAATTGGATTAGCTAATATATATTTTTATAATAAAACCGGAAAAAGACATTATAAGAAAAATTCAATTAAAATCGCTGATTATATTATAAGAAATATAGATTTATGTTCTGATATAGGCTTTAAAAAAGGAAGAGCAGGAATTTCATTATTTCTTTTAGAGATATATAAGGTCACAAACTATGAAAAGTATTTATATATGGGTGAGTTTTTTCTAGAGTATGATATGGAGTATATATACCATCATAAGTCTGGTGCGTTACTTCTCTCTACTGAAGCTGATAGTAATGATTTTTTGTCGCCATATTTTATTGATGGAAGCGCGGGTATCTTAACAGTTCTTGCGAGATATTATAAAGTTACAGGAAAAGAAGACTATAAGGAACAGTGTAGAAGAATTGCAGATACTTTATTGATAAAACATCATACCTCTCCTTCTCTATTCAGAGGTTTAGCAGGGATTGCTAATGCATTATATGACTGCTACTTATTTTTAAATGAGGCTAGTTATTATGAAGAATCGGTAAATCTTTTACGGGAATGTTTACGTTATGCTGTGAAAAATAATAATAAGTGGGAAT
The DNA here is from genome assembly GCF_045528545.1 of Ruoffia sp. FAM 26254. Lineage (NCBI taxonomy): Bacteria > Bacillati > Bacillota > Bacilli > Lactobacillales > Aerococcaceae > Ruoffia > Ruoffia sp. FAM 26254. Next base: position 2,506 of record NZ_JBGQQY010000033.1, on the reverse strand, counting down.
TACCCAATCGAACTTTAAATTATCTTTGTTTTGATATAGCAGAAGGATCTGCTGGAGTGTTATTAATTATTGATCGAATTATAAATAATAGAAAAATAAATCCTTTATTTTTTATAGACAATACCGAGGAGCGGATAGTACTGTGAAAATTTTTAGAAAACACCCTATTTATTTAATAATTATTTTGATTTTAACGGTTTGTTCTTCTGCTTCAAGTGTTTATGCAGGTTATTCTCTTGGGTTACTATATGAGAGCTTAGAACAAACTTCGTTTCAACTGTTGTTTCGAAATAGTTTCTTCATTATTTCTATTTGGATATTGTCAATTGCTATTAATTATATACTAGATTGTATGATTGCATACACTCTAAAAGTTATTAATGTTGATATAAGGAAGACTTACACCCATGATATTTCAAATTTAAAGTACAGAGATTATACTAGAAATAATACAGGGTATTATATATCTAGGCTGACTAATGACATTGAACGTTTTGATGAGAGTGCTTTACTAAGCATTTTTTCATTAATGGGGAATATGCTAAAAATGCTATTTTCGTTCATAGCAATAACATCGATGCATTCATACTTAGCCTATTTTACAATAGCATCAACCTTTATAATGCTTATAATTCCGAATATAACAAAACCAATAATTGGAAAATATTCAAATAATGTGTCAAACCGACAAGAAGCTTTTGTAGGAATTTTAAATGAAACATTCTCCAATTATATCGTTTTTAAAACCAATAATTTAATGAAAAAATTTAGAGATAGAATAAACAATGAATCTAATAATTTAGAGCAAGATAAGTTGAAATTTCAGTTTATAAAAGACTTAATTATGAGAATAAATTCGGCAATTAATATTCTATTTCAAATTGGAACTTTGATGTTTACAGTCTATTTAGTCATAAATAATGCCGTTTATCCAGGAGCAATTCTATCAATAGCTAATTTAGTAGGAGTTTTCTTTAGCTCTTCTTTAGGAGTTTTTAATGATATTGTGACGTACAATTCTTCTAAACCAATAACAAATAAATTATCTGAATTTGATTGGCTAAATGAACAAGATTATAACACAGCCTCAGTAGCCTTGACCGATCAAATACAAAGTATTAAATCTGGAAAATTATCTTTTAATTATGATGAAAACATGAGTATATTTAATGATATTAATTTAACTTTTGAATTTCCTAATAAATATGTAATCATTGGAGAAAGTGGTTCTGGTAAATCTACTTTATTGAAATGTATTGCAGGTCTCTATGAAAGTTATAGTGGAAAAATATTTTATAATAACTTTCCCTTAAAAGAATTAAATTTACCTGATGTATGGAATCAAGTTGTTTATTTAGATCAAACATCAACCCTATTCACGGGAACAATTAAAGAAAACCTTACTTTAGGAGAAGAATACAGTGAGGAAGAGATCATAGAAGTTTTAGAGAGAGTTAACGCTTACAATTTTGTTTGTAGTAATGACGAAGGACTCGATTATATGGTCACAGAGGGGGGGAAAAATTTTTCAGGAGGACAAAAGCAACGACTTGCCATAGCGAGAGGACTATTGAGGAAACCTAGAATTTTATTAATTGATGAAGCAACCTCAGCATTAGATGAACGCAATAAAAAACTGATTGAATCAACTATATTACAAGATCCAGAATTAATGGTTATCATGATTTCACATAATATAAATCAGGACACTGAAGCATACATTGATAAGATAATTCAGCTTGATGATATACAATAATAATTTACAAAGGAATAATTATTGTTAGTTTTCTTTTTAGTGCCATCTTTACTAATAAAATGGCCAGCTGTTTATCAAATATTAAATTGTCTGAATAAAAAAAGTAAAATCAAAACCAATTCAATTTATAATGAGGAAAGTTTTGATTTTATTTTTTTAAAGCTTGAGCTAGTTAATCACGGGAACAGGTTGAGATGTGCTTTTTTCATGTCTTCTGCTCCAAAAGAGCTTCATTATTTGGTTAATGCTTTGGAAAGTGCCATAAAGATACATCGAATAGCTAGCTAAAGTACAGCGTGACAATACCTCAATAACATTATTATATTGGGGCTGGGAATTAAGTCGCCCTAAATAATAAAAATGCGATGAACCAATCAGAATTCTGATTGGTTCATCGCATTTTATATTTTTGATTGAAGAACTCCGAGAAGCTTCTGCTTGTCTTCTTGCTTCGATTGCTAATTTTGTTAAATTCATGCTCATAAGCATGATACCTATATCATTATGTACTTCTTGTTTACCTCTCACATGTGACTACTGCCACACATTTGTACCACTGATGCCAACTTTCTTACCACTGTTTGCCAAAGAATGTACCACCTTTTGCCAGCTTAATGTACCACTTGTTTATGGCAATATAATAATACATAAGATTGCAGCCTAAAAGTACATAACCAGGCAACAAAAAAAGCCTTGTTAGTCATCCAGTTTACCTCTAAAGTTTAAGTTACGACGCTTAACTTGGAGGAA
>NZ_JBGQQY010000032.1:0-22981 GCF_045528545.1 Ruoffia sp. FAM 26254 | reverse complement strand
CTTTGTGGTTAATGAATAATCGTCCTAGGAAATGCTTAGATTACCAAACACCTTTGGAAGTATTTTTACACGAACTCTTATTAATTGAGTAAATAAAAAATTGTCGCAATAATTATTGCAATTCAACAATTAAATAAAATACCGAGGTGCTTTTATGAATAAAAAATATTTAAATTACTCATTACTTGCTCTGATACCCTTTTTGATTATTATTGCAATTGTTATATTCAATATGAATGCCATTCAACATCTGGATAATCTTATTACGCTTGAAATTGTTTCTTGGCGGACACCCCTATTAAGTTCATTCTTTAATGCCGTAACAATTCTTGCGAATCCAATGAGTGTCGTTTCGACGGCCGTTATTTTGATGGTGATTGCTTACCTTTTAACTAAGAGAATCGATTTACCACTATGGATCTTAATTACAAATGCGATTGGGAGTTTGGCATTGAATCCACTGGTTAAAAATATTGTTCAACGAAGTCGTCCAAATGAAGCGATTCGAATGGTGCAAGAAAGTAGTTATTCTTTCCCGAGTGGTCATGCGTTTTCTTCGATGGTTGCTTTTGGTTGCGTCATTGTGTTACTCATTCTGTCCCTCAAACCAAGCGTGTTTCGTCGTATTCTGATTGTATTCGCCTTTTTAATTGTTTTATTCATCGGTTTTAGCCGAATTTTCCTTGGAGTACATTATTTTAGTGATGTATTGGCTGGTTTTTCTTTTGGCTTATTCTGGTTGTTGCTGTCACTTAGCTTTTTTCTGGCAAGAAGACCAGAGATTAAAGCTAAAAAGTAAATGCGACAAGGTTGTATAGTATAATTATGCACAAAAAATCCTCGGATATTCTCCGAGGATTTTTTTATAGCCGATATGAATCTGCTTCTGGAATTTGAGTAGGTGAAACAAAGACGTAACCTTGCTCTTTTAAGTGAGGTATGAGTGTTTTAATTGCCTCGGTGGTTGATAATTGAGTGTCATGCATTAAGATAATTGATCGATGTTGTAAGTGATTAGCAATATGCTCATTAGTTATTTGTTCATCTTTACTTAACCAGTCTTCTGAATCAACATTCCAATATATAGGTTCCATATTTGGGTAAAGTTTCAACATTTTCTGTCGACCATTACCATAAGGCGAGCGGTAGATATTCGGCGTTACGCCTGTAGCATCCGCAATGATTTCTTGTGTGATCTCAGTCTCGTGTTCAACGTCTCCTATATTTAATAAATCAAAATTTGCGTGTGAATAGGAATGGTTTCCAATTTGATGCCCTGCTTCAACCACTGCTCTGGCAATATCTGGATTGGCCTCGACTGATCGCCCTAAAAAGAAAAAGGTGGCTGTAACATCATGTTCGTCCAAGACTTCTAGGATCTCTAAGGTATTCTCAGTAGGGCCATCATCAAAGGTAAGAGCAACTAACGGCCGCTCGTCAATGGGAGAGCCCGTTAAAGGGGCAGATAAACCACGTGAATTAAAAATCGCTTCTGTGATTGCCTGATTGGATTCAAGTAATTCAGTATGTTCAACTAAATCTTCGCCGTAAATTCGGCATTTTTCCATATACTTATCAATCACTGCTTTAGTTTGTGGATGTTTTTGGTTTTTTAAAAGCACTTCTTCCACTTTAGAAAAAGCTTGAATTTCTTGTTCTAAAGAGGCTGAATGGACTTCTTCAGATAAGTGTTGAATCTGGTCACTTGCTGTTTCGATTTCATTAAAGGTTGTTAGAATCTGATCATAATGAGAGTAGATTGTTTCTGTGAGAGCATCTTCATCGGAAAAAGGTAATTGCTCTTTTTGTTCGGCTACTAATTGGGGCGTCACTGCTTCATTTAAAGGAAGCCCTTCTTTAATTTGTTCACCGATAATAATTGGTTCATCACTTTGGTAAAGCTCAGATAAGTTGGCGATTGCCACTTGCTTATCCTCTGCTAATTTTACTAGATGTTGAAGCCTGTTTCCTTGAACGCCTCCAACTTCTTTAGCGGTCACTTCAGCATTTTTTATTAGTTCTGGAGATATTTTTGGGTTCAAATACGTATTTCCCTCATCTAAATACAAGTCTTGTATGGCATTTGTCGCCAAATCAATACTTTGCACTTGTTGCTGATGATGTCTGGCAAATAATGCCGTCATTAAAACCGCAAAAATAACCGTCCCAATACTAATTAGCGTTGTTTGTGATTTTGTATCCATGTCTTTCAAATTCAGTCTCATTCAACTACAACTCCTTTAATGCGATAATTCAATTGTAACAGAGATAGTCTTTTTTTCAGGTATTATTTAAAATTTTAACAATTAATTCACATTTGAAGTTGAGTCCTTTCCAAGTAGTTGTTATTCATAAAAACGAGCGGTATAGTATATACATAAATTTTCTAAAAGGAAGAGATAAAATGAAAGATGTCATGATTATTGCACATCCATCTTCTGGACAAAAACAAGCAGAAGACTATGCTCAACAAGCGAAAGAAATCCTTGAAGCAAATGGACGTTTTGCAACAATAAATATAACAGAATCCAGCGATGATGTTGTCAAATTCGCTCAAGAAGCTGCGCGCGAAACATATAATACTATCGTTATTTTAGGTGGTGACGGAACGGTTTCACTTCTTGCCTCGAGTCTTAAAGATGAAGATTATCGGCCAGAGATTGCCATTTTGCCGACTGGAACGGTAAATAATGTTGCGCGTGCGTTAAATATCGAAATAAACTTGGATAAAGCTGTTAAGGATTTACCAAACCTTACTCCACAATCCATTGATGCAGGGCTTGTGAATGATCAAGTTTTCTTAAGTTTAGTTTCTACGGGAACAATTCCTGAAAGTGTCTTTGAAGTAAATGAAGAAGAGAAGGAACGCTTAGGTCCTGTCGCTTACTTAGTTGAAGGAATTCAAGCGTTAAACGAGCAAAAGAGTTACCGTTTCAGCTTAAATATTGATAATAAAGTCGATGAATTTGAATTAGATTTATTATTAATTGGGGTATCAAGTAGTGTGGTTGGTTTAACTAACTTCTTCAAAGATGCCAGCTATAATGATGGTAAATTACACATCTTTGGTTTAAAGAAAACGACTTTAGGAGATAGAGTTGGAAGTATTGCTAACTGGATCTTCGATACTGAGAAAGTTCAAAACAACGGTGTGTTAACGGTAGATGCCAAAAATATCAAGATCGAATTACTTAATCAAGATGGTAGTACACATGTGGCCGTTGATGGAGATAAAGGTCCTTCTTTCCCGGTGGAAATTAGCGTCTTACCTAACTATATCAATGTGCTAACTCCTAAACAAAAATAATCCGGATTCATTATTTAAATTAGATCTATAATAGGCAATAATAAAAGACCTTCACTGACGGAAGGTCTTATTTTGCATTATCCTAGCTGTTCAACAATTGTTTGGACAGCTTTTTCGATATTTTCTGGTTTTGTCGCAAGATTTAAACGAATAAAACCTTCGTAACCTTCACCAAACCATTCTCCGTAATCCACTGCGAGCCCGCATTTTTCCTGAATGAATTCGACCATCTCATCACTTTTTACTACTTTGCGTAAATCTACAAACACTAAATATGTCCCTTCGAGTGGTGATACTGTTATTTCTGGTGCGAATTTTGTGAAGTAATCGCGGACGATTTCATAATTATGGTAAATGACATTCTTCAATGAGGCCATCCAATCCATACCATCCACATAAGCAGCCTCGGAAGCAAATAGCCCCATAATATTCGCTTCTGTTTTAATCATGGAATTTGCGAAATCATCATATTTTTGACGCAACTCATCGTCTGTGATTACGATATTACAATGGGTTAAACCAGCGATGTTAAAGGATTTAGACGCTGAGTTTACAGTAATGACTCGTGGGCGGTGAACTCCTTCAGAAACATTTGCTGCTGGGATATGTTCATGTTCAAAAGTAAAGTCTTGATGAATTTCATCAGAGATAATTAACACATTGTGCTTTTGGCAAATGGCGAATAACTTCGCTTGCTCTTCTTCTGTCCACACTCGTCCAACTGGATTATGCGGTGAACAATGGATGTATAATTTCACCGATTGACCGATAATTGCCTGTTCAAACCGTTCAAAATCAATGGTGAAATATCCATCGTTATTCACTAGGTCGACATTGACTAATCGACGATTTGTATCTTTAACCGCGTCACTAAAAGGATAATAAACAGGTGATTGAATAATCACTGAATCATTTTCATCGGTGAATGTGTACAATAGGTGGTAAATCGCTTGAACGGCACCTGTTGAAAAGCGAACCCATTCTTCTTTTATCGGGAAAGAGAAATACGTTTCCATCCAGTTATTATATGCTTGATAATATGATTTACCAGCAAATGTATAACCATAAACACCATGTAATATTCGATCTTTTAATGTTTTTGTAATAGCTTGACTCACCTTAAAGTCCATATCAGCGACCCATAAAGGGAGTAAATCTGCTTGACCAAAGCGTTCTTCTAATAGGTCCCATTTTAATGAATTTGTATGTTGACGCTCAACATAATACTTTTCTACAAACTCTTCAATTTCCACTCACATCTACCTTCTTTCTTCTAAAATCATCTAATCACTTTTACTCCTTCAAAGCAACTTCTAAGTCTTGAATTAAATCGGAAGAATTTTCTAAACCAATAGACAACCTTAATAAATCAGGCGTTAAGCCATAGGATTCACGCAATTCTTTTGGTATGTCTGCATGTGTTTGTGTTGTTGGATATGTAATTAAACTTTCAACCCCACCTAAACTTTCGGCATATGTAAATACTTGTAACTTCTCTAAGAATGGTCCCACTTTCGCTTCACCTTTTAAGCGGATGCTTATCATGGCACCTTTTCCAGCATATAACACATCTTTAACTTGTTCCTGCTGCTTTAACCAGGTCACAATTTCTTGCGCAGTTGCTTCTTGTCGGTCTAATCGAATCGGTAAAGTTTTCAAACTACGAATAAACAACCAACAGTCAAAGGCTGATAAAGTAGGACCGGTTGTATTAGATAACCAGCCTAACTTTTCACCCATACCTTTATCATTTGTAACGACCACTCCAGCTAAGATATCATTATGTCCCGTTAAATATTTTGTTCCTGAATAAAGTACAATGTCTGCACCTAATTCTAAGGGTCTTTGGCGAAGTGGCGTTAATAAAGTATTATCCACGAGTAATAGTGCACCATGTTGATGCGTTAAATCTGCGATGCGTTGAATATCAACCTCTTGCATTAATGGATTTGTCGGTGTTTCAATGAATACCCCTGATATGTCATCGCTGATTAGTTTTTCAAAGTCTGCTTCGTTTTCAAAATAAGTAAATTGTGCTAAATTCTCTGCTTCAAGGTGCTCAAAGTATCGGAAGCTTCCACCGTATAAATCGCGTAAAACTAAAAAATGACTACCTTGTTTAAAAAGTTTAAAAGCCAATTGAATCGCGCTCATGCCTGAACTTGTAACGACCGCTCTCTCGCCACCTTCTAAAGCTGCTAAGCCCTCTTCTAAGATATCTCGGGTTGGGTTATTCGTTCGTGTATAATCATATCCGGTACTTTGCCCTAAACCTGGATGAGCGTAAGTTGTCGCTAAGTGGATAGGAGCAACGACGGCTCCTGTTGATGGATCTTTTCGATTTCCTAATTGGACAAGTTTAGTATTGATGTGTGTTGTCATTTTATTTATCCTCCTTTAAAATATCTTCCAAATTATAATAGGTATGTTGGTAAACCTCATTAAGCCAATTATTGTATAGAAGAAAGGCATTGCTTTTCCACGTAAATTTTGGCATTTTCGAATCATCGACTCCTGGATAATAATTTTCTGGTAGAGCTATTTTACTTCCTGCCTCCTTATCGCGTTGATATTCCTGATGTAATGTTTCTCGGTCATATTCCAAGTGCCCTAATAAATATATGTCTAGATTGTCGGTTGTTGTAATAATATCTGGTCCAAATTTTGGATGTTTTGTAGCGACTTTCAATGCTTTTTGAGCTTGTATGGTCTCAATAGAAATTGAAGTATGACGTGATTGTGGCACTTGATATGTGTCGTTAAAACCACGAAGTAAGGGATGTTCTGCTTCTAATACGTCATATTCATAAATGCCAAATAACTTTTGTTCAAGTTTATAACTGTTGATGCCGTAAAAATAATTTAAAGCATATTGAGCTCCCCAACAAATAAATAATCGAGAAAAGACATTTTTTTGAGACCAATCTAATATTATCTTCAGCTCATCAATATAATTGACTTCATTATATTCATATTGCTCTACAGGAGCGCCTGTAATAATAAGCCCATCATATTGTTGGTCTTTAATTTCATCAAACGTTTTGTAATATTGATTTAAGTGACTGATCGGTGTATTGGACGCTTCGTAAGTTGCTGTATACATTAAATCTACTTCTATTTGAAGCGGTGTATTACCTAATAATCGCAATAATTGCAGTTCTGTCGTTTCTTTTTTAGGCATGAGATTAAGAATGAGTATTTTAAGGGGACGAATGTCTTGAGTACGTGCCGTGCTCTCATCCATTGTCACTATTTGTTCTCTCTTTAATTCCTTGCGTATGGGTAATCCTTCAACAATTTTAATTGGCATACTCAACTTCCTTTCTTTTTTAAAATAAAAAAATCGCCCCTAATCAGCTCTCTGATTAGGGACGACAATATCGTGTTACCACCCAAATTTACACTTATCTCACAATAAGTGCCTTAATACGTCTATATAAACGTTAGCAAGGTATCGGTTGCTACCGTTAGAAAAGCTTTCACTTAGCTAATACTCAGAGTTCATCTTCACAAATTTTTTTGTGCCCTTTCACACCAGCCGGGCTCTCTTAAACAAAGTCAATTTGCTACTCTTCTCTTCGTCGATTTTTATCATTAAATTCTCATCATTAATTAACATTTTAACGAAGTCTTTAATTAAAGTCAACTCGATCCAAGATTAAAGAATATTCGCTAGCATATCTTTTAACATATATTTAAATTTATGGCTGTCAATATTTTCAATGACACGGATGTTTGGGGCTTGTTGTAATTCATTTTCACGGTCTACTAAGTTAAAACCGCGGGTTAAATTCCCAGCTGTTTCGATATCAACATAATAGTCTGTTGCATCGAGTACGAGTGAGTCATCTGCTGCAACGGCGGCCAGTAACGAGTCTGTACATGTAATCCCGTCCACACCACGTTTCGCAAATTCAAAGGCTTTAACAAATAGATTCACATCTAGAAAAAATTTTGAATCTTTGGTATTTAATGCTTCTAACACTTCAATGTCTTCATCATAAATAACACCAAAATCTAGACTTGCGTCCCAAGTTACCATTGTTTTTGGAACTCCTGAATGAAGTACAATTCGCGCCGCTTCTGGATCAACATAGAAATTATATTCTGCTACTGCTGCGACATTTCCTAAGGCATTATTAATTCCACCCATTATCCAGATGTGTTTAATGTCAGGTAGGATACTTGGATCACGCTTAATAGCCATTGCCAAATTTGTTAAGGGTGCTAAGGCGATAATTTCAATTTCACCCGGATTCTCTTTAATAGTTCGGATGATAAAGTCAACTGCATGTTCACTTTCTGCACTTTGCTTTGGTTTCGGAAAGTGAGCATCTCCCATTCCATTACCACCTTGAATTTCCTCGACGGTTAAGTGGGCTTTTGTTGATAGGGAAGTCATGGGACTTTGATGTCCTTTAAACACGGGGACTTTTTCTTTAGGACCGTATGTTTCAACGGTGACTAAGGCATTTTCAACTTGTTGATTGAACTCAACATTTCCTGCTGCGATTGTAATCCCTTCGACTTTAAAATGATTTAAAGCCATCAAAATCGCTGTTGTATCATCCCCAGCTGTATCTGAATCAATAATGACGCGTCTCATAATTATGTCTCCTATCTATAATATATCTTCTTTTAAAATGGCGTACTGGGCCGTATCAATAATTCCTGTATTATTTAAACTGCCTTGACGATGGATTCCCTCGAATTGTAAACCAGCCTTCTGCATGACTTTTCCTGAAGCTGGATTGGCCACGTCGTGCCTAGCAATGACACGGTTAAAGCCTGCTTCTTTTAATAAATATTTCGTTAAAGCCTTCATCGCTTCACTCATGTAACCTTGTCCCCAATACTTTGGACTTAAGACGTAACCAATCTCGCATGCATCAATTTTGTCAAAATCATGTGGAATGCTAGCAGTAATATCTCCCAGCGCTTCACTCGGGTTTCTCTTTAAAGTAATTGCCCACTTATATTGAGATAAGTCACCATATCCTTCAACCCATGTGTCAAGAATAGCTTCAGTAACTGAAACATCTTGGTGACTCGGCCAAGTTAAGTATTTAGTTGCTAGATCATCACTTGCATAGTTTGTATAAACAGCTTGAGCATCTGCTTCAACAAAACGTCTTAACAAAAGGCGGTCTGTTTCAATTTCTTTTGTACCAATATGTTTCATCGTCTCATCTCCTAAAAGCTTATCATAAATGCTTCTTACAGGAAGCACAAACAAATACGAATGATAATTTTTTTGCTTATTCATTGTTCGTGAATTTAAAGCCATATACCTGTTCTTCGAGTATTTGATTTTCAATTTTAATTGTTTCTATTCCAATAAATTCTCCACCCAAATTCTTATAAAAGCGAATAGATCGAGCATTACCACTAAATACAATGACTATCATTGATCTAATTCCAATGGTTTTAAATTTTTTCACTAGTGTATCAACTAAAAGACGGCCTCCTCCTAATCCTTGGGCTGACCTACTCAAATAAATCGAATGAAGTTCACCTTTATAAGCTGGGTAACTGTCTTTTCTTTGTAAACCTCCACTAATATAACCTACGACTTCTTTGTCCTTCTCTAAAACATAAGTCAAAGCATCTCTCTCAAGTATACTTTTCCAACGATCGACACTATTATTCAGACTCATATTATTTAAAACTTCGTCCGATACGACGCCTTGATAAGTTGACTGCCAACTACTCACTTGAATCTTACCAATAGTCATTGCATCATCTATTCGTGCTTTTCTAACAGTTAATCCCATAATTCTCACCCCATTAGCTTACTTCTTTACATATTAATTAATTCAATTAATCTATCATAACGTTTTCATATGAAAAACAGTTTCCGTATCGTCGTAATTCCTACAATGATACGGAAAGCCTTTACCGGGTTGTCGTAGAAATTACGACGACCTGAAAGCCCAAAACACCTAAGATTTACTTAAAAAACGCACCTCACACATTTACTATGAGGCACGCTTCGTCTTTATATTTTAATTCATATATTGTTGGATTCTCTTAGGTATCATGACAACTTCTGTTGTTAAATCTACCGGTTCATATGCTTGATCGATACACTCTTGCCAATACTCTAAATGCTTTTTATCTATATAGTGGTTCGATTCTTCAACTTCAATGCCACCTTCACCTTGGATTGAATACCAATAAAGATACTCGTGCCCATCTAGTTGTTCTCGTAAAATTGATTCAATATACATTTTCTCACCTTCTAAAGTAACAAGAACATCGTCCATATGATGATTAAGAAAAGCCAGCCATTCATCAACTTGCTTGCTTTTACCAGGCTTCACTCGAAAGCGTGTTAATTCGACGTTTAAATGATTCATTTTAAATTCTCCTTTTTTTATCAAGTCTATTCTAACAATTTAGAAAGCACATTCATAATAAAAACTTAAATTGTCATTTTAATGCGTGTATGCTAGGATTTAATGTATTAATTTAAACATATGGAGGCATCTTATAGCTATGCATAAAAATATTGATATAACATCGTTTTATCAAAAAGCTAACTCTGAACCTTTGATTATTTTAGATGTTCGGGATACAGATGAATATGAGATGGGACATGTACCTAATGCCATCAACATACCATTAGATTCTCTGCCTAAACATACACCAGCCTTAAACGAAGATGAGACTTACTACATCATTTGTAAAACAGGCAAGCGTGCAGAGAAAGCATGTCACTTCCTAAGCGAACACGGCTTCAAAGCAATCTGTGTGGAAGATGGGACTCAAAATTGGCCAGGTCAACTTGAGCATTCCAATGATTTTACTGTCTTATTGTAAAATGACTGATATATAACCAAACACCCTACTCAAATCAGTAGGGTGTTCTTTGCGTTCAGTCATGATGGGAAAGAATATTGATGTAACAACAAATAACCAACTAGCCGGATCATCTCGCCTTTTTTCAGTCATCTTTTACTCCCAAACTTTTGTCTATTATCATACTCATTTAAGTGATATGACGTCTTGATTTTTTTATTCATAACTGTGGAGAAGCACAAACGTTCCACCTTTGAATACGTTTTAATGTCTGTGATTTATATAAATTTTATGATGTTTGTATTATATTCGTTTGGTAAATACTTTATAAGGAGTTTTATCATTGAATTATTTCAAAGAAAATTTCGAAAAAATGAAAGCTATCTCAGACGACATCTTTACTCATCCAGAATTAGGTTATAAAGAATTCCGGACTATGAAAACGGTGGAAGACTTTATTACTGAGACAAATCCAGATCAAGTGATTGAGTATTTTTCAACGACAGGTATGCGCGTTGATTTAAATCACCAACAGGATATAACAGTGGCATTCATTGCAGAATTGGATGCGGTTCGTGTTCCGAGTCACTTCCAAGCTGATTCGCAGTCAGGAGCGGCGCATGCATGTGGTCACCTTACTCAAGTGACAACTGCTTTATCACTCTATGGTTACTTAACAGAAGGTGAACGTTACAAAGATTTTGACTTTAATATTGCTTTTGTCTTCGTTCCTGCGGAAGAATTTATTGATTTAGAATACCGCCAACAATTAATCGACGAAGGAACGATCACTTATTTGGGTGGAAAACCTGAAGCAATGAAGTTGGGCGTCTTTGATGATGTTGACTTTGCGATGTGTGTGCACACTATTGGTGGCGAAGAAGAGAAAACAGTTGAAATCAATTGTGATTTAGCTGGATTCTTATATAAACATTATAATTTCAAAGGTAAAGCAACACATGCTGGTTGGGACCCGTTCAGTGGAATCAATGCTTACAGCATGTCGACCTTATTCAATACTGGTTTAGGCTTAATACGCCAACAATTACGCGAGGATCTATACGTACGTATTAACCCGGTCATTGATCATGGAAGCTTCTCAACGAATGTCATTCCGAATCAAGTACAAGTTGGAACGGATTTACGCACAATCTCAGTTGATTATATGAAAACCGTAGCAGAACGCATGGATAAAGTGGCTAAAGGGAGCGCTTATTCATTGGAAGGTGATGTTGAGATACAAACTCAGATGGGTTACTTACCATTTGTACAAGATCGTTATTTATCAACCTTCGTTGCGGAAGCGTTCAAAGAACAAGATACGATTACAAAATGGATTGACGACCGCGGTGCCGTTGCTGCTGCTGGAGATATTGGCGATTTATCATTTATGATGCCTAGTATTCAAATTAGTTATGGCGGTTTCACTGGTGTCATTCATGGTGATGATCTACGCATGGTTGATGACGAATTTGTTCTTCAAGAATTTCCAGAATTTTTAATTAGTGTCTTAAATAAAATGAACGGCCGTATCGATAAAAACCAACTATACAGCCGTTCTTATAAAGAATATGAAAGCTATATCCAAACTATCACTCAAGGAGAATCGAATGAAAAATAAGAAACATCTACTTTACTTAATTTGCTTTGCTTTTGTTGTTATTTTCTTAGCTGAAATAATTGGTTTCCAAAGTATTAGCTTTGGTTCATTTTCTGTATCCATTTTACCACTTGTTTTTGCGGTCTTTTTCGGGATGATTTTTGCTGTTCCAGCTTTTCGAAAAGGGATTTTCAAAAAAGTATATAGTGATGAAAATGTGCAATTCGCATCAAAAAACCTTTTATTCATTATGTTGCCATTAATGGCTTATTACGGCGCAAGTGTAGCCCCTCAAATTACTGAAATTCTTTCTGTTGGTTGGGTGTTCCTATTCCAAGAAATCGGAAACTTAGGTACGATTTTATTCGCTCTACCTATTGCATTAATGTTAGGACTTAAACGTACAGCGATCGGTGCTACGCTTGGGTTAAGCCGTGAAGGGGAATTAGCTTATATTACTGAAAAATACACGCTCGAGTCAGCCGAAGGCCGTGGAGTTCTTTCAATGTACTTAATCGGAACATTATTCGGTTCTATTTTCTTCAGTTTATTTGCACCATTGTTACTAAACTTTGGTTTTGTTGTTCGTGCGTTAGGAATGGCTGCAGGAATGGGTTCTGCTTCAATGATGACAGCGGCTGCTTCAGCTGTTGCCGCACTTCGTCCGGAAAGTGAAGAAATCATCTTAGCTTATGCCTCTGCTAGTCAATTGTTAACCAGTTTCTTAGGAACATACACAATGGTCTTCTTAGCCATCCCACTTCAACGCTTTATGTATAACACTTTAACTAGAGGAGATAACTACGATCATGGAAAATAATAAAAGTTTAAATAAATATGCTCACTTTGGGCTGGTTATTGTCTTAAGTTTAGTATTTATCTTATTTACACAACAAGTAAAATTATGGAAGAATCCTGACTCAACGCCTATTCAAACACTCACTTTTGTCGGCCTTGGCTTCTTATGGCTGTTCAGTATGTTAGGTATTTTGATCTCTGATCTAATGAAAAAAATCAAAGTTCAGTTCATTCAAGACTTCCCGATCTTAGGTTGGGTATCGATTGTTTCAATTGTCTTTTGTTTAATGAGTAACTTTATTGTTGAAGCGATACTGGCAGTTGATTTCTTATCGATCACAACACCGGTATTGGCTTTTGCAGGTATCTCGGTCGCAAATCAATTAGTTGATTTGACTAAGACATCTTGGAAAATATTAATCGTAGCGATTTTTGTCTTCTCAGGTGCTTACTTATTAACAACAATCGTGGCACAATTTGGGTTATCGATTGCAGGATAATTCTTGATATATAAATAGCCGTGAAGCTTGTTTCTCCTAGAAGAGTGGGCTTTGCGGCTATTCTTGCACCGAGGGTTGACAAGTATACTTGGCAGGTTTACTATATAGTCATGCCAAGTATACTTGTCAACTTATCTTAGAGGAGTGTTAATATGAACAAATATGAAATTCTTAACCGATACAAACAAGAAGCCATCGACGAAGGAAAGAACGGCATCAATCATTACAGCGATAACAAAGGCTTTACTGCCATGTGTGGCCTAGCCTTACTACTCATTATTTACAAAATTTTTAATACCCAACCCTTTGGCGATATCATGGCGCTCCTGCTTATCTTCTTATCAGTTGGCGCCTACCACAGATACCGTAAAGATAATCAGTCATCTTACTTATATGCTTCTTTACTAAATGGCTTATTATGCCTGTTGTTTCTAGGATGGTATATCGTCTCTAGTCTTGGAATTTAATGTTGGACACTTGTCAAGAAAGGATGAAAAACATGAACAAAGAAGAAATATTAACAAAAAGTCGCAAAGAAAATGAATTATCGGATGAGCGAGGCCAACGACTTAAATTACAAGGAGCTGACTTTTCAATCGGTGTATTAATTTTCTCTTGGATTGTTATCTCACACTTTACACCGCTTGATCTAGAAGGCAGATTAGCCATTGCTTTACTTTCACAGTTTACATGCTTATCTAACTTCGCCTATCAATTAATTAGAAATAAGACTAAAACCACTATCTTTTTCACCCTTACCTTTAGCTGTACCAGCCTCTTATTTCTATATCAATTTCTAAGCCATCTGAATATTATAAGTTTCTAGTCCAAGAAAGTGGTGACCATCTATGGATGATGAATTAATATTAAAAAATAACTTAAAGAAAGCCCGCACAGAAAAGGGTTACTCCCAAGCCGCCTTGGCCAAAGAAATCGGAGTATCACGCAATACCATCAGCTCTATTGAAACCGGCCAATTCAACCCCACAGCCAAACTGGCCCTGATCTTATGCATCGCCCTTGACCAAAAATTCGAGGACTTGTTTTATTTTGATGTGTGATTGCGCCTACTCTGAATAATGAGTCGCGGTTATGCAGACTAGCGAGCTTTACTCTGCAATATGAGAAGCGGTATTGAAGAAAGATCTCGCTACCTCCACAAGAAAAAGCCTGCAGCCAAGTTGATTCCACAAATCAACTTGGCTGCAGGCTTTTATCTAATTATAACTATTCTCCTATAAAAATCACTTGGCCATTTTCAAAACGCTCAATCATCGCTTGGCTGTAGACATCGTAGCCTTGGTCGCGGTATTTTTGTCCGCCACCTTGGAAGATTTTCTCAATTGCGATACCAACGCCTTCTACGGTTGCACCGGCTTGTTGGCATAGGTCGAACATGCCTTTTAAGGCTTCACCTTTAGCTAAAAAGTCGTCGATAATAAGGACGTGGTCATCTTCTGTTAGGAAGCTTTTAGCGACATTGATATTGTAACGCTTGTTCTTTGTATATGAGATAACCTCACTAGTGTAAACATCTTTACCTAGCGTTAAAGATTCAATCTTTTTAGCGAATAAGACTGGCACTTTGAAGTATTGGGCTGCACCGAAAGCGACCGCAATCCCTGATACTTCAAGGGTTAGAATTTTATTGATGGGTTTATCTTTAAAGTGTTGGTAGAAGTCTTCACCCATCGCCATCATTAAGTCTGTGTCAATCATATGGTTCAAAAATGAGTCCACTTTTAATATGTCATCTCCGAGTACACGACCGACGTTGAGGATTTTATCTTCTAATAACTTCATATTACTCACCTTTCGATTCTTTTAAGACAATATTCAAGATTAAAGCAGCTAAAGTACCTGTTGAGATACCTGATGATAAGATCATCTGAACAGCTTGTGGTAACCCACTTAGGATGTCTGGGCGTACAGTTACACCAATTCCTAAGGCGAAGGCCACTGAGATAATTAATAATTCACGGTCCCCTAAGTGAACTTGAGATAACGTCTTGATACCTTGAGCGGCAACCAGTCCGAACATAATCACACCTACACCACCTAGAACAGGTTGAGGCATGACAGCTATCAATGCACTTAATTTAGGGAAAATACCTAAGATTGTCAAGAAAATACCCGCCAAGATCATCACGCGACGGCTAGCAACCTTAGTCAAAGTAATTAATCCTACGTTTTGTGAGAAAGCGGTATTTGGACCGGCTCCAAATAGTCCTGAGATCATTGATCCCACGCCATCACATAGTACGCCACCTTGAAGACCTTCGCTAGAAATCTTCTCACCTGAAGCTTCCCCGATTGCAATCATAATTCCGAAAGTACCAATCGTTGATACAAGATAGGCTGGAACGAAAGCAAGCGTTGATGCTAAGTCAAAATGCACACCATAACGTAAAATACTTGGAAGAGCAATCCAATCAGCTGCATACACTTCAGTTAAGTCAACCATGCCTAATGGAATACAGATAATGTAACCCACAATCATTCCAATAAATACTGAAGCCGTGCTCCAGATGCCTTTACCAAAATGGTTCAAGAATAAAGTGAATACCATTACAGCAAAAGCTACGGTCAAGTTACGCAGTGACCCATAATCCGATGCACCAACACCTCCTGCTGCCCAATCCATACTCACTGGAAGTAAGGTAATACCAATCAGAGCAACAACCGTCCCGGTAATTAATGGTGGGAAGAAGCGCGTTAACGGCTTAATAAAACGACTTAAAATAATTTCGACAAATGATCCCGTGATGGTTGCACCAATAATTCCAGGAATACCAAATTGTGCCCCCACACTAATGGCTGGGTTCACGAATGTGAAGTCTGTCCCCATCATACCAGAGACACGTGCTCCGATTGGGCCTAAGCCTTTAGACTGTATAACGGTTGTTATACCCGAAGCAAAGATTGTCGCACTGACCATGAATGAAGTCTCTTCTACTGAGAATCCTAAAGCAGCACTCACCACTAAAGGCACGGCAATAATTCCCGCAAAGGCAGCTAAGATATGTTGCCAAGCTAAGACAACGGCGACTGATGTGGGTGGTACGTCTTCAATTTTATATTTTACTAATTGTTCTTTTGTATTTTCCATGATACACCTCACTTGTAATGATTAATTGAATTTAACACAATCTGCCCCGAACGTTAATCAAAGGTCGAATAATTCATAACAAAAACTTTTGAATGTTCGACTTTAGTGACACTGACAAAACTCTATACAAAAACAAGTTCAATATTGAAGAGACAGTCAACCTACCACCCACAACATTGAACTTGTAAGACTTACTTAATATAGATAGGATTCCCAACAACAACTGGCGTTGCCTTGATTCCACGAAAGTCCGCGCGAATATCAAAGCGCACGTAACCCTTGGCTAAATCTTGCGTCAAAGGAATCTCAATCTCCCGAGGAGAATCTAATAATTTTAGAGGCTCACTTTGGTATATCACTTCTTCATTATTCCATATCGTCATATAGGCATTCTCAACCGCAAACTGCGTCAAATCATGCAATTCAGTGGGTTCAACCCTTACTTGAATCTGACCTTCACTAAAGTCTTCCGACTCCACCCGGTCACCGATGTGATAACTCCGAGTAACGTCTTTTGCTTGTAATTGAAACTCCACGACAGCTCCTAATGTCACATAAAATTGACCTTGACCCAGGGATGCTTTGAAATTCTCAGCCGTTAGCTCAGACTCAGGTATATCAAGATAAGTCACGCCCATATTAGCATCTAACGTGTCAGGCCGGTGCCAATCGCGACCAGCAGAGCAAGAAATCTCATAACCTTTCTTCAATTTATCTACCCAAAAATCATAAGCTAAGATCGATTCTGATTTATCCTGCGGCTGGTTACTATTCCAAATCTCGATATAATTTACCAAATTATAGTCTTTCACTTGATAATCCCAATGGCACCCCGTACAAATAGGACTACCCATATCGAAAGGATGGGCAATCCCCACTAGCCCGTTAGCCGCTTGGACTTCTGTCATGTATTTATCAATGGTATTCGGGGTTGCCTCACGCCAGTCAACGTCGTAATCCGCATCATGAACTAACATATGGCCAAAGTAAGTTGTCCATTCAATCCCGTGTAATGTAACTAGTTCTCCATCCTTAACAGCCGGCACTATAGGCATCTCTGAGTAACCTGCTGATGTGTTATGATCAGTTAGAATAAGTCCTTTATACCCAAAAGATACGGCAGATTCAACTAAGTCCTTTACCGTAAATTGGCCATCACTATGAATGGTATGTGAGTGAACTTCGACTGGAAATTGGTATGCTGTCATTTTATCGCCTCAATTCGGATATTTGCCGCAACTTCTTTACTCGCAATACAATGACAATTTAACTGTAATTCCCAATCAGCAGGTTCAACTTCTACAGGCCAAAATCCAAAACTGGCTGTTTCATTATTAATTGTAATTTCTTGATCATTGCTTTTATTGTGATGTGCTCCTAAGTACTTGCCATTCTTTGATAAAGATAACGTGATTAATTTATCAATCGGTAAATGATCATATGCTAAGCGCTTTGCACTCGCAAAATCAGCTTGGTCGTATTTTCTTAAGGCATCTTCAACTTGCCTTCTGGCAACATCGTCCTTGCTTTTATCCGGATTGTAACTGAAATGAATGATTAATTCTGAATATTTATTTCTAATTTCAAAAGGGATTTTTATATTTGTTTGTGTATCATACTCACCTAATCTTAAATCTAATTCAAAAATGCTCATAGTGTCCTCCTTAGAATGAAGTAATAATAAAAGAAACTGCAACCTTAGTTCCAGCTCCTTTCTCGATACTCTGTTGAATTAGCTTACTTCTCATTTATATGCTGTAGAGCAACTCAAAAATGTATTGTGCAAAGCATCTTCGATCGACTTAGCTATAAAATGAGATTAGCATACGCTTGTAAATTTAATATCAAATTTAAGTAAAGTTAGTGTAAACTCCATGACGCCTAATATTAATTTTATGTAAATAAAACTAAATTGCCCACCTAATATTCGGTTGATTGTATCCATAATAAGCGCTTTTATATAAAACTCTGTTTCACCTTTTTAAAAAAACTATTGAAATATCTTCTTAATCCCATTACACTAGATTTTTATAAAACTATAACAATAGAAGTAGGTATATTATGAAACAACCAAAGTTAACACTTTCATTTAGGGAAACACTTGTTGTTGCTTCCTTATTATTTGGACTTTTCTTTGGGGCAGGAAATGTAATCTTTCCGGTTTCCCTTGGTCAAGCGGCAGGCGGATCAGTCTGGCCTGCAATCCTAGGCTTTAACATAACAGCTGTAGGTCTTCCTTTATTAGCAGTGATTTCTATGGGACTCTCTCAAAGTGAGTCCGTGATTGATATGTCACAAAAAATCTCTAAAGGGTACAGTTATTTCTTTACTGTTGCTTTATATTTGACCATCGGCCCATTTTTCGCGACACCACGTTTAGCTACTGTGTCTTATGAAGTCGGACTGTCTACTTTAATTCCTCAAGAATTTAATACACTATCTTTATTTATATATTCATTGATTTTTTATTCAATTGTTTTATATTTCTCATTACGTCCTAGTGGGATTTTAGATTGGATTGGACGATACTTGAATCCACTTTTCTTAGTTTTACTAACAATTATTCTCATTAGAGCCTTTACTTCCGGTGATCCTTTAATTGGAGGTGCAGCCTCTGTCGAAACATATCAAACTGTTCCTTTTTCAACGGGACTGCTTGAAGGTTACAATACGATGGATGGTTTAGCTGGTTTAGCTTTTGGAATTATAATTATTAAATCCATTCGTCAAATTGGAGTTACGGAACCGACCCGTTTAGCTTCTGAGACAGTTAAAAGTGGGATTTTTAGTTTAGCGGTCATGGCTTTAATTTATCTTTGCCTAGCGCTCTTAGGGACTCAAAGTCTTAATTTTGCGGAAGTTGCTCCTAATGGTGGAGTGGCGATGTCGATAATTACTCAACATTACTTTGGTCTGTTTGGACAAATTCTACTTGCAGGTGTGATGGCTGTGGCGTGTTTGAAGACGGCGATTGGACTGGTTGTTGCTTTAGCGGAAACCTTTGCGGACTTGTTCCCGAGCTTTGTTACTCAACGGGTTTGGACAATCATTGCGACACTGATGGCCTTTTTAGTGGCAAATATTGGCTTAGATTTAATCATCTCGTATTCAACACCTGTCTTGATGTTGCTTTACCCATTAGCCATTACTTTAATCCTTTTACATCTACTCGAGCCCGTAATTAAAAGCCAGACAATCTACCGTAGTGTCACATTCTTTACATTACTTGCGGCGCTGTTTGATATGGTGGCTGCCTTACCACAGCCTTTATATCAATGGTTCCAAGCAGATATGTTTGTCAATTTTGCAAACTCATTCTTGCCTTTCTTTATTATTGGCTTTGGTTGGGTCGTCCCTGCTTTAGTTGGCTTTATTGTCGGTTTAATCCTTACGAAGATGCAACCACAACCAAATTAGTTCATACACAAAGGAACCCCGTCTATACCGTCATTTTAGCGGTATAAACGGGGTTAAATTTTTGTCTATTGGTAACTATTGTTCGGTCGGTTCTGAAATTGAACCTGTCATAACGACTGCTTGCATTGGATCAATGTGTTTCACTTGATAAACTACATTGTCTTCTTGCCAAACAACCGTATTATCTACGTACGTCTCGCCTTCTGCTGGGCTTAATCTCACTTGCCCTACGCTCGAAGGTTCAGGTAAGTAGACTTCTTCAAGATATTTAACAACCGATTCTGCTAAAGGTACTGGATCTTCTTCGTTCATATTATTCGCTTGAATTAACAGACTCCAATTGCCTTCTTTCCAGTTTAAATACGTTGAACCGGCTGCACCTTGCAAGTAGCCCGTAATATCATAACCTAAATCAACTTCATCCCCTTGTAAATCTAAGACTTGATTGACTGCTTCAATGGCTGCTTCTTCTGTTTGATAGGTCGTTTTAGTTAAAGATGCTATTGGTGTTAAACGATTAACTGCAGGGTCATTCACTTCAAAGGGTGTGTCTTCTGCATAATAAAAAATATTGAAGTTATCTTGATCATCTACACCTGTCGTGGCAGCAGTAACATATTCAGGTAAATCAGCCGTCAACACGTAAGTTGGCAACGTATCTTCAGGATACATCTCAGCTAAGGTTGACACAACTGATTGCGCATGTCCTTTTGGCGTTTCTGACTCAGCCGTAACTATTTGTTCCGTTATACCAAATTCCGTATTAGGTATAATCATGTGTGGGAGTGTTAATGCTGTTAATAATACAACAGATTTAATTAATCGTTTCATCAGCTTTCGCCTCCTTTAAATTCATTTTACTCCTTCTATAAACAAAGTACTATTGATAACTACTCGTACCTATCTATTTTCTATACTAATTCATGATTGTATTTGCTATAGTTACAAAGATTTTTAGCAAATAAATTACTTGTATTAGTGTTAATGATGAAATATGTCATGGTTTTCCTTTAGATTACATTCTTCAAAATGGGGATGTCGTCAAAATCGACTTCTGTGTTGATCTAAATGGAGCAATTTCAGATAGTTGTTGGAAACAGACTGAGAGATATTAGTCATGCGATTCAAACACATGCAGTGTCACATGGTTATGGTGCGGC
This sequence comes from Ruoffia sp. FAM 26254, assembly GCF_045528545.1. Taxonomy (NCBI): domain Bacteria; kingdom Bacillati; phylum Bacillota; class Bacilli; order Lactobacillales; family Aerococcaceae; genus Ruoffia; species Ruoffia sp. FAM 26254. The sequence goes on along the minus strand of NZ_JBGQQY010000032.1, from coordinate 2,289 downwards.
CAGAGATTTTTTGGCTCATCGTATTAGACCTTCGATTCACGAAGAACCAAACTTTCCGCATTATGAATTACCAGGACGTGGCTTATGCCTCGAAGAAGGTATCACCATTACTATTGAACCTATGATTACAACTGGTACATGGCAAGTTAAGATGGACTCTAACGGTTGGACTGCACGTACCCGAGATGGGAGCTACTGTGCTCAATATGAGCATTCTATTGCGATTACAAAAGATGGTCCTGTCATTATGACACTCCAAACAAATTAAAAAAGCATTGAATTTGCTCCTCTATTAGAGTGAATTCAATGCTTTTAATAATTTTATTTGAACATATCCAAGACGTTGTCTAATAAACCATCATCCTCTTGTTTTGTATCCGTTGTACCTTTAGACGAATCGTTACCGAATAAGCCACCTAATATTCCACCTATATCGAAAGAATTTGAATTATTTTTACTATAATTTTTAACCGAATTAGATAGTTGTCCTAGAATGCTTCCTGTTTCTTGTTGAACTCCCGTGTTATCTAAGTTCTTTTCCTTTTTACGGTCAGCAAAATATTTCATCACGATGGGTGCTAAAAGCACTAAAACTTTTTTCACATCTGAAGATGACAAACCAACTGTATTTGAGATGCGGTTTGTTACCCCGTCTTTGTTTCCGAAAATATGACCTAAGATATTGTCCCCATCTTGTGGATCTACTTCACTCGACAATTGCTTAATTGATTGATACTGGTCGACATCTTCATGTTGTTTTAAGGCAGAGTTAAAATCTTCATTTCCGGCTTTGTCATTCGTATTGCGATTGATTCCTTGAAGAATCGCTGGCAGTCCTAAAGCAGCTACCTTACTAAAGTCAGATGTACTTAATCCTGCGCGATTTGCCAATGTTTCTTGCTCTTCACTTTGATCATTTGAGACAAACATATCAAACAAATTTGTAGCTTGATCGAATAAACCCATATCCATTCTCCTCTTATATTAATTTGACTTAATTATATGACAAAACTACGATTGAAGCTAATATAATACACTGTGACACTAGAATCTCCACTCAAAATAACTGAAGAAACAAAAAAAAACACATTCCTACCGAAGTAAGAATATGCTTAAAGTATGCTGGCTAAAGGAGTTGAACCCTCGACCCTCTGATTACAAATCAGATGCTCTACCAACTGAGCTAAGCCGGCTTGTTAATTATTAACTAATCACTATCGAAACTGTATTTAAGCTGTATCAAAAGCGTGGTACGATGGAAAATTGTATCAAAGAAATCAAGAATGGGTTTTCCTTTGATAAGACCGACAGCTCAACTTATGTGGCGAATCAAGCTCGAATGATGATGAGTTGTATCGCCTACAATTTGGTCCATCTCATGAAAGAAGCGACCTTTCCAAAGGAAATGAAACGGTCGACCATTTCAACAATTCGTTTCAAACTCTTTCATATTGCAGGAAGGCTAACGAGTCATGCCAGGCAACTAAGAGTTCGTTTGGCATCATCTCACGTATTTGATTCCCTCTTTTGGGAAGTGCTTGAGAATATTCAATCGCTTGTCCTCTTGCATTAGCTTTTTGAATGAGTAAGACGTCTTTTTTTAAGTAGTGTAAAACCAAGGGGGTGGTATCCCCTTTTTTTGGGCGAGCCTATCAAAATCTGCCTGAACCGACTTTATTCGAGCCAGTCAAGACAACAAAAATACTCAAATAAACGAAAATAGTCAGTGAAATAGTTATCCACAGATAGCTATGAATTATTCAGGTTACTTTGTGTTTTAATTTTTTGAAAATTGTCTAAAATATCTTCTCTGATATATGTTTTTTCTGAAGTATCACGTAAATTCACATATTCAATTATTTTCTGCTTAAAGTAATTTATTTGAGTTGTTTTTTTCATCGAAAATCTCCTTTTGATGTATACCAATATTAATATTTTATATAAGAGTGAGGTGTATCTATTTTTTATCGTAGCAAATTTGCCTTCCATTACTAATACATAAGGTTAGGAAGCTTCATGTATTAGGGCACTGAAAATAATAATGGCGATCACACCCCAAAAGTTAGAGTAAACAAGCTAGCTCTTGCTACTGAAACCATTTCTTTAAAGCTTAAATTGTCAAATTAAGTGCAACACAGTTTTATAAAAGATTTCATAAGGTGTTTTCCAATTCAAACATTTTTTGGGACGTGTATTTAATTTCGTTGCCCAACCTTGTATCTCTTCATCAGTTGCATCTGTCAAATCAACACCTTTCGGTGAGTACTCTCTAAGGAGTCCATTTGTATT